>DASSPH010000050.1 GCA_035699745.1 Vicinamibacterales bacterium | reverse complement strand
CCGAGAAGGCCGATGTGCCCCTTCGTGTTGGCGATCCCGCGCGACCCTTCCGGCTTCGACAGATCGCGGTGGCTTTTCAGCATCGCCTCGTCCTTCACGTCATCCAGATCGGCGTCGACGATGGTCGTGCCGTTCAGCGTGACGGTGATACGGCGTCCTCTGGCGGTGATCTCTTCGGTGTTCCATTCACCGACCGGTTTCTGATAGCCGCGTCTGGCCGCCACCATCCCGTAGATCGACCCGTGGTACTGATACGGCTGCAGCTTCGTGTACGACGAGCCGCCGTCGTCCAGGATCTGGATTTCCATCCCCACGTAGGCCGCGTCACCCTCGAGCGGCGCTCTGATGCCGATGCCGTTGTTGGCGTTCTCGGTCAGCTTGAAGTCGAAGCGAAAGACGAAGTCGGCGTATTCCTTCTCGGTATACAGGTTGCCGCCGTCCTCCTTGGTCGAGAAGATCACGCCGTTCTCGATCTGATAGCCCTTGCCCGATCGATTCTCGGTGCCGTTGGCGCGGCGTCCGTAGACCCAGCCGGTGAAGTCCTTGCCGTTGAAGAGAGGGGTGAAGCCCTGGTCGGGCCCCTGCGGGGTGCCCATGGCGGTGGCCGCCAGCGATGCACAGGATACGACCGTCGCAGCGAGCAGCAATTGTGATCGATTCACGTCAAGACTCCTTCAGAGCGAGCGGCAGCACGCTACCGGATCGACAGATCGCGGACGACGATGTCCTTGAAACGCATGTTGCCGAGCCCGCCCGAGTGCAGCTGCAGCGCGATGTAGCCGTCGCTGGACTTGGGCGCCGGATCGGTGAAGTCCAGGATCTGGATGCCGTTGAGGATCACCACCGTCTGGTTGCCCTCGACCTTGATCAGCATGTCGTTCCAGTCGGTCGGCCGGATGACCTGCTCATACGCCGGCGCCGGCCACGCATACCAGCCGCGGCCCTCTCCGTACAGTCCGCCGGTATGGTGATTGAGCGTGCGGTCGATCTCGACCTGCTTGCCCTGGCTGACATCGACGGTGCCGGGCTTGAAATCGGTGTGGAAGTAGACGCCGCTGTTCCCGTCGGCCTCGCACCTGAAGCGCAGCGACAGCCAGAAGTCCTTGTATTTCTTTTCCGTCCGCAAGTAGCCGTAGGCGCTGCTGACGCCCTGTCCGTGGATGGCGCCGTCCTCGACGACCCATTTTTCCTTGCCGACCTCGACCCAGTTCGTGAGGTCCTTGCCGTTGAACAGCTGGACCCACTGTTCGTTGGGCTGCAGAGTTCGAGTCGAAGGAGCCTGCGCCGACGCGAGGGCCGGCAACGCGCAGACGATCAGCGCGGCGCAGGACAGAGACGATGCGGGGAAGGCAAGGCGGCGCATGGAAACTCCTCCGTGAACGTGTGGTCACGCGCATCATATGCTGCGTGACCGCCTGAGAGGAAGAGGAGGAAGCCGAGCGGCGGAAAGCCAGCAGACGTGAACTGATCACGTGATCATCACCTCCCCAAGTCCGCCCGACGGATGCCCTTTTCTGGAGTCGCGACTTGATCGACCGGTCGAGCGCAGCCAAACTGTGTTGACGAGTCGCGCGGGTGAATGATGGCGGCCGTGTTCTCGATGCATCTCGTGGGGCGGAGCGCCACCAGCCTTGCCGCCCTCGTTCGCGCCGGTGACGTTACGCCGCGCGAGGTCGTGCAGGCCCACCTCGCTCGGATCGCAATGGTCGATCCGCGGCTCGGCGCCTTCGAACGTGTGCGCGCGACAGACGCGCTCGCGGAAGCGGAGGCCCTGTCCCTGCGCAAAGACTTCCGGAGCGCACCGCTCGCGGGCGTGCCGATCGCCATCAAGGACAATATCCCTGTCGCAGGCGAACCGATGCGCGTCGGTTCGCTCGCGACGCCCACCGCCTTGTGCGAGGCGGATCATCCGACGGTCCGCCGTTTGCGCGCGGCCGGGGCTATCGTCGTGGGCACGACCCGCGTGCCCGAATTGTGCGTCTGGGCGACCACGGACAACGGCTTCGGCATCACGCGAAATCCCTGGAACCTGGCTCGCACGCCGGGAGGATCGTCCGGCGGAAGCGCGGCCGCTGTCGCATCTGCGATGGTGCCGCTCGCCGGTGGCGCGGACGGGATGGGCTCTATCCGCATTCCCGCGGCATCGTGCGGCCTTGTCGGTCTCAAGCCCGGGTCGGGGGTCGTGCCGGCCGAACTCGGCGTGAGCGGGTGGTACGGGATGGCGGAGAACGGCGCGCTCGCGACAACGGTGGACGACGCGGCGCTGATGCTGGCGGTGCTCGCCGCACGTCCGGACTTCCGCGATCCTCGAGCCCCGGATCGGCACCTCCGCATTGCGGTGGCGACGCGCGCGCCGCTGCCCGGTATTGCGGTCGACCCCGAGTTCATCAACGCGACGCATGAATCCGGAAACGTGCTGGCTGCCGCTGGGCACACAGTCGAATCAGCAAATCCACCTGCTCTGCCTGTTCGCTGTGCTGTCGCGGCATTCGCACGATGGTTTGGCGGGGTCGCTCAGGATGCTCGAGAGCTGGACCCGCGCCGCCTCGAGCGTCGCACCCGCACACACGTTCGCCTCGGGCTGGCGGCGCAGCGGCTTCGGCTCGTCCAGCCGCGTGATCGCGAGATCTGGCGCCAACTGCTCGAGCCGTTCTTCCGGAAGTTCGACCTGTTGATCACGCCGATGCTGGCGATGTCCCCGAAGCGCGCCCAACTGTGGAGCCGTCGATCGTGGACGTCGAACTTCTACACTGATGCGCGGTTTGCTCCATTTGCCGCCAGCTGGAACTTTGCAGGGTATCCGGCGGCCGCCGTACCCGCCGGGGTGCACTCGGATGGGATGCCCCTCTCCGTGCAGCTGGTGGCTGCTCCGGGAGGCGAGAAGAGGATTCTCTCGGTGGCCAAACAGCTCGAACTGCTTCGGCCTTGGCGGCGGCACGCGGTGGGGGAGCAGTGGCCGTAGGCGCCCATCTTCGCGTCATCGCGCCTGCGGGTGCGGCGGCATCTCGGGCACGTCAATGCTGGCTTTGCGCTCGGTGCGAACCCGCGCCCCGGTCCGCTCCTCGACCATCGCATCGTCCTGGAGCCTGAGCCTGACCTGCAGGGAACCATCCGTCACCAGCTGGATCTCGAAGGAAACGATGGTGACGCCAGCCGGCGACGAAGCCACCGTCGCGTGACTCGCGGCAAAAACGCCCGGTCCGGTGGAGCGGCTGGAGCATCCCGACCGTCCCGGCTCCCACCACCAGACGCCCTTCGCATCGCTCGGGTCGACCGCGACGCAGAATCCCGGATTTCGCTCGCCGAGCAGCGCCAGCGGTGCGGTGCTGACGATGTAACGAGGACGCCCGATCGGGACGGACCTGCACCCCGCGAGCGGAACACCGAGGAGCAGGACTATCGCTGCATAGCGCATCGTGATCCTTCCCGGGGTAAACGAGTCGCCGCCGGCCGGGAGACCCGCATGCCGGCCGCGCCCCAACCTGCCGGTCTCGGGGTCACGGTGGTCCCTGCGGCTCGTCCCTCTGGCGGCAGCGGTTACTCTGCGGCGGACGACGAAGCAGTGCCCGATGACGTGCTGCGGCCGGTGAGTTGATGCAGTCTGATGCGATAGACCACCGCCGCATGCGGCTCGCGCGACAGGGTCTTGCCGGTCGCGGGCTCCCACCAGCGTTCGCGCGCCGCGAAGAGTTCCTGCGCCCGGCGTTGGGCGGCGGCGTGCGCCGCCGCATCCGTCAGTTCCTCATACAACCCGAACGCAAGCACCGTGGTCCATTGCCGCCGGTCCGTGATTTCTTCCACTTCGAGACACACCTGCGGATTGGCGCGCATCCATCGGATCTTCTGGCCGAAGGTGGCGAAACCGTAGACGTAGTCCGCGCCGTCGAGATTGAACGACACCGGGACAATGTACGGCTGGGCATCCTGAACGCACGCGAGGCGCCCGAGCGTGTTGCGGCCCAGGACCTCGAGGCATGCTTCCCTGGTCAGCTCGTGAATCAACATGCGGGAGACACCTTCATTCAGCTGAGAGTATAGCGAAGCGGGCGCCAGTCCCGCGGCGTCAGTCAGCGCCGAGCCATTCCGCAAAGTAGATGCTGATGACGATCTCCAGTGCGAACACCGCAGCCACCGCAACAGCGCTGAGAATCAGGCGCTTGCGCGGCGTCCGTCCCGTCGCGCCGAAATACACCGCCGGACCAATGACAACTCCAGTGATCAATGCCAGCAAGATCATATTTGGTTCAGCCTGCGGCCGGATACGCCTTGCTGTGGTGCATTCAGCAATGCCGGATCGGGGCGCTTACAGCAGCCGCGGTTGCGGCGGCGGATACTCGATCGTGCCGTCCCGCTGGACGACGGCCCCCTTGGTCATCGAGGCAAGCTGCTCCTGCCCCGGGGCGACGATGTGGACTACGCTCCACCCGCGGGCCAGCATGTAATCGGCAATCAGCCGGCGGTGACATTGCCACCATACCGCTTCCGCGCACATGAACGCCGTCGGTCGTTCGCGCGCGAGCGCCTCGAGTTCCGCGATCGCCCGTGCGAAGGCGGCGCTGGCGGCATAGTCGGCGTAGTTGCGGAATGCTTCCACCTTCCACAAGCCGTTGCGTGACTGCGCTCCCTTCTGCCGTGGGCGGCGGCCGCCGAGCGCCGGCATGTGACGGTAATCGATGGCCGCGGCCGCCAGGGTCGCCGCGAGCGCATCCTTGTTGAACTGCGGATGCCGCCGGGACATGGGAAAGGCGCGCACGTCGACGACGCGGGTGACGCTGGCGGCGGCGAGCAACGCGATGAACTCGTCGAGCGATCGCGTGGAGTGCCCGATGGTATGGACCACCATCGTCCGATCCTAACCGGCGGCACGCGCTCATGTCCGACGCCCGCGTCGTGGACTGGCTGCTCTCCCGCGTCCCCATTGGCAGGAACTGACGTCTTCCGCTATCGTCGTGGCCTACGATGGACGACGCGAATCCGCCGCGGTGGGCGGCCCGCCTGCTCGTCGCGACGCTCGTCGTCGTGCCGCTGACCGGCGTGGTGATCGGACAAGCGCATATAGATGGATGGGCGCCACCCGGCGGCTCGGCCACGCCACAACTGCCGGCGGCGGTCATCGCCGACCCGCCGTCCGACAAGGCCTTCCCGGCGGCGCTCGCCATCGTCAGCATTCCCAGCCACGGTGTCGCGCTGGACGCGACGTTGTATCAGGCCAGCGGCCAGGGGCCGCACGGCGCCGTCGTCCTCCTGCACGGGCTGCCCGGCTACGAAGTCAACGGCGATCTGGCGCAGGCCATCCGCCGGGCGGGCTGGCACGTGCTGCTGTTCCACTATCGGGGCATGTGGGGCGCGGGCGGCGCGTTCTCGCTGTCGTCGGCGATCGAAGACACGGCGCAGGCCGTCCGTTTCCTCCGCGACGCCGCCAACGCGGCCAGGTACCGCGTCGACCCGCGACGCGTCGTCCTGATCGGCCACAGCTTCGGCGGGTTCCTCGCGGGATTCGAGGGCAGCCGGAACGCCGACATCGCGGGAATCGCGATGCTCTCCGCCGTGAACCTCGGCACGCTGAACGACAACCCGCGCGAACGTGATAGCCGCCTGGCGCGGTGGAGCACGCAGCTGCACCCCGTCCCGGGCGTCACCGCGTCCGCACTGTTCGCCGAGGCGGCGCGGCATGGAGCCGATTGGGATTACCGGCGCTGGGCGGGCCGGCTGCGCGATCGTCCGGTGCTGATCGTGACGGCCGACGATCAGAACCGCGCCGACATGGACGGTCTGGCGGCGGCGCTGCGGAAGGAGAGTGCCGCCGCGCTTCAACACCACGCGCTGCAAACGGATCACAGCTTCTCCGATCGCCGCATTGCGCTGCAGGCGATCCTCGTCCGCTGGCTGGAGAGTCTCACGAGTGCTACCACGAGAGCGAAGAACCGGGCGGCTCAGCGAAGGTAATCCAACCGCAGGAAGTCGTTCAGGGCGGCAAAGTCCGCGGCGCCGTTGACTTCAGCAGGGACGTCCTCGGGGATCGGCGAAATCTGCTATGCTCCGCCCGCGCCGGCACGTGTCCAGCCCCGCAGGAGAATCTGGATCATGGCTCAGACGAGTGAGAAGTCGAACCGGTTCGTATTGGCGACGTTGGCAATCCTCGGGGCGGTGGTCGCGGTGTACGTGTGGTACAGGGTTCTGGCGTAGTCCGGCTGCCGCGCAAGCCGCGGCTGTTCGCGGGAAGCAATCCCGGGAATCACGCGGAGCCTATCCGAGGCGCTTGATGCAGCGGATCCACTCCTCCGCGAATCCGAGCCGCTCGTACAGCGCCCGCGCGCGGTGGTTCGCGGTGAACACGTTCAACGTGAGCAGCGTGAAGCGGCGCGCTCTCGCCCAATCCTCCGCGGCGGCAAGCAGCGCCGCGCCGACCCCCCGTCCCTCCGCGGCGCGCGCGACCACCACGTCGGCGACGTGGGCGGTGACGCTGTTGCTGTAGTAGTCATCCGCGGTGGTGAGGTGGATGAACCCGAGCGGACGCCCGTCATCGTCCACGGCGACGAGGATCGTCGCGTCAGCTCCGCTCTCGCCGTCCAGGACAGCCGCGATCACCGCCCGGTCGCGCGCGATCATCGCGTCGCGATCGCGTCCCGGCACGTCGCCGAACGCGATCAGCCGTTCGCCGAGATCGAGGACGAACGCGCGATCCTCGGCCACGGCCGGGCGAATTCTCACCCCCTCATCTTAGACCGCGCGGCGCGGATGACTCCGGGAGTTCAGTGAGGCCGGAAGGTCTTTCCGGTTTCGAGCAGCGTCTTCAACCGGGAGAGGATCCGCGGCCAGCCGTCCGCATTCTGCAGATACGCGGGGTCGTCGTCGGCGAACTCGTCGTTGGTGACGACGACCTTCACCGCCTCGGATTCCGGCGTCAGCACGATGCTCACGCGCGACATCACGGCGCCGTCGCCCATGCCGAACCGGTAGTCGAGCCGCTTCGGTGGGTCGACGTTCAGCACCTCGCCGGTGACGTACCGCGTCGGCCGTCCGTCCTTGCCGGGTCCGGACCAGGTCATCGCGCCGCCGGGCCTGAGGTCGATCGCGAAGTCCGCGCCCATGAAGATGGTCCGGTTGGCCTCCGGCGAGACGAAGCCGTTCCAGACGGACTCGATCGGCGCGGCAATATAGAAAGTGAAGACGAGTGGTGCTCTGGCCATCTCAACCCGGATTATCCGCCCGTTTTCAATCCGCATCCACGCTGTTCCATCGCGCAAACGTCGAGGTCGGGTTCGGCGACGCCGGCTGGCCTTGCGCTTGCTCCGTCGCACCATCGGGGTGACGAAGATGACTTCATTGCCGAAGTTGGGAATGCGACTCGCCTTCGCATTGCTCTTGAGCAGCAGCGCCGCGTTCGCCGAGCCGGTCGGGCTGGTGACGTTCGGATTCTTTGGCTCAGGCGGCGACGATACCGGGTTCTTCGCCGTCGGGTCGAACTTCTCGGTGGGAACCGGCGCATTGCCTGCCGGCGCGGGCCCGGTGGTGACCTGCAGCCCGTGCACGCCGGGAACCTCGCTCAACCTCAGTTCGAATGTGACGATCGGCAACTGGGGAGCGGGAGCGGCGACGATCGACGGACAGTCATGGGGGACCGTCTACTACACGGGCTCGCTGCAGTTCGCCGCGGGTTCGGTGATCGTCCCTGACGTGCAGCCGCAGCCGCCCGGGCTCGACGAGACGGTCATCGTGCCGGCCTTCAGCCCCTTCACCTTCACGGGCACGCTCACCGGGTTCGCGGATCCGAGCCGGACCGGCGCGCCGCTGTTCTCCATCCAGCTGGCCGGCGGCGGTTCGAGCCCGCTCGGCGCCGTCGCGGGCTTCGGGAATCTGGGTTCAGGCACCTTCCTCGACTACGTCGACTATTCGTTCAACGACGTTGCCTCGACGCCGGAACCCGGCTCGCTGCTGCTGCTGGGATCCGGCGCGGCGTGGATCGCGGCGCGCTGCCGCAGGCGCCGCCGTGGGAAACCACGACTCTCGCCTGCGGCATACCCGAGGGCTTCGATGACGCGATAGCGGGAGAAGCGGGAGCCGATCGACGCGATGGGAGAGGGGTTTTCGTCTTCCGTCTTCGTCTTCTAACGCGTGCGTGTCATCGTCAGCAGTTCGACTTCCTCGTAGGCGCTGCCCGGCTGGCCTCGCATCGTGTAGTCCTGCGCCCAGCGGCCGCTCATGCGGGCGGCTCCGTCGAGCGTGGTGTTCCATCCGCTGAAGCGCAGATCGCCGAAGTGGTCGCCGTACCAATCCAGCAGCGCGAGGGTGCCGTCCAGATTGAGGCGGCCGTCGGCCGTCACCGAACCGGAGATCGACCCCGCGTCGGGCCCGAACGTCGCGCGAATTGCGCCGTAGTCGGATCCGCTTTGCGCGATGGTGAATGCGAAGGCGTGCTCCGAGCCAACCTTGTTGAGCGCGCGGCACCACGGCACGTCGACGTAGCCGCCGCCGACGATCCCATCCGCAAACACGCCCGAGTCCCTGCACACGTTGATCACGTACCGGCCCGACCAGCTTCCGCCGTAGTCATTGACGATGTGCACGGTCTTCGACGCGCTGAATCCCTCGTGAACCGCCGTCAGCGCGATCGCGCCGTGCGCCAGGGCCTCGAGGCGTCCTGCGCCGGCAACCGCGGCGACCCGCGTGTCGCTGCTGGTCCACGACGGCGTGACCGATCGGCTGGAGCCGTCAGACAGGGTCACGGTCGCGGTGTAGGCGGCGGCCCCGCCGGTCAGCAGGTAATCGGCTCCGTTGATGACCAGACTGGAGATGGAAGGACCCGCGGGCGCGGTCGGCGCTGCGGGATTCGGCTTGCTTCCGCAGCCGAGGGCGGCGGCAAGCATCAGGACAGGCCCGGCGAGTCTGAGGACGTGCATTTCTCTCCCCCAATCAGCCGACCCAATGGCACGTGGATTATACGTCTGCGGCTGCGGACCGCGCGGGATTTCCGCGCGCCGGCATTACCGCACGCGGAACCCGATCGCCAGGGTGAAGACGCGGTTCTTGATCCGGTCTTCGTCGCCGTTGTCATCCGTGTTGATATGACGCAGGCCGTGCGTGTAGCGCGCCTCGATCAGCGCGCGGCGGAGCGCGACGCCGAATCCGGCAGCCAGTCCGACATCTCCGGCATAGATCGCGTCATCGACGTCGCGGCGCTGGTCCGCCCCTTCCAACTGGAAGGTGACGCGCGCGGATAACTTGACCGCGGGGGCGATGCCGGCGACGACGAACGGATGGACCGTGGAGCCGGACCGCCCGAAATCGGCGCGGGCGAGCAGGGGCACTTCGAAGTAGCGCAGCCGGACGTTGTACGAGTCGACGGTCCCCGGCAGCGCCTCGTACACCACCCCCTTTTCCGAGAACAGCGCTTCGATCTGGAACGACACGCGGCTCGCGCGCAGGAGCCGCACCCACACCCCGGCGGCGACGCCGAGGCGGCGCGAGGTATCCGGGTCTTCGTCCTCCTCCGGCGTGAGCGAGGCGGCATTGAGGCCGGCCTTGACGCCGACCTCCTGCGCGGAGACGGCGCACGGCGGGATGAGGAGCGCCGCGGCGGCGAGCGTGCAACCGAGGCCGGTGCGAGACAGCGCAGACATCATGGGCGATGCTCCAGTGGTCCGGTCACCGGGCTCATCCTAATGCATCAGAGCCAGGGTAAAGTAAGAGACGTCTTACCGTCATGGACGACGACTTCGACGTAGTGAAGGCTGCCGACGACTCGTTCGAGCGCAGGCCGGAGCGCTCGTGGTGGTTGTGGGTCGTTGTCGCCGCGCTGGCGGTTGCCACCGCAGCCGCGCTGTACCTCGTGGCCGGCCGGACGCGTCGTGACGCGCCGGCGCCCGCCGCGCGGCAGGCGTCGCCCGGCACACTGGTGCGGCCGCTGGGAGGGGAGGCGGCGCCGATCGACGTCCCGCCGCTCGATCGCAGCGATCCGGTCGTGCGCGAACTGGTGAAGCAGATCACGTCGCATCCGCGCATTGCCGCCTGGCTCGCCACCGACGGCCTGATCCGGACGATGACGGTGGCCATCGAGAACGTCGCCAGCGGCGCGACGCCCGCGTCCCGGTTCCCGGCGCTGCGGCCGGCCTCGGGATTCGAAATCATTGCCCGCGGACCCGACGTGCAGATCAGTCCGCGCAGCTACCAGCGCTACGACTACCTGGCGGACGTGGCGGCGTCGATCGATGCGGCGGGCGCCTCGCGCGTCTATGCCACGCTGAAGCCGCGGTTCGACGAGGCCTATCACGAACTCGGATACCCGGACACGCCGTTCGACCGGACGCTCGAGCGCGCGATCGTGTCGCTCCTGCGCACGCCGATCGTCGACGGCGCGGCGCGGATGGAACCGCGCGGCATCGGTTACGGATTCGCCGACCCGTCGCTGGAAGGATTGAGCGGCGCGCAGAAGCAGCTGCTGCGAACCGGTCCGCGCAACGTGCGCATCATCCAGACGTCGCTGCGCGACATCGCGCTCGCGCTCGGGATTCCGGCGGAGCGGCTGCCGGCCGCGCCGCGCTGAACCGCGAGCGGCGAGGCCCGAAGGAGCAGGGTTCGCTGCGGCTACCGCTCGGGCGGGCCGATGATCTGTCCCACGAAGCCGACCGACATCCCCACGGACGGCTGGACTCCGAACTGGTCGGTCGCGAGCGCCACGCCTGCCGCCTGTACGCTGCCGTCGACGTAGATCGTGCCGTCGCCGTAATTGGCGGTCTGGTCCTTGCGGATTTCGAGCAGCAGGTTGCCGGCGTTGCGCGCGTACACGAACGGCGCGGCGAGGGGAATGCGGAACGCACCGGTGAAGAACGTGCTGAAGTCCGAGACGGTGAACTCGGCGACCAGCCGCGCGTTCGGCCCGACGTTCTGGTCCATGTCGGCGCTCAGCGTCGCGGAGGAGGCCCGGGTGGTGGACAAGTACACCTGGTAGTGCGCGGGCTCGACGAAACTCTCGGCGGACTGCGTGGCGTCGTTGAACAGCTCGAGCGCGTCGATGCGCATGCTCGACGGGAACGTGGACGCATCGAAGATCTGCTGGATGCGGGTGGCGCAGTCGAACGGTTCGCACAACCCCGAGTGGCCATCGCTCTGCGGGACGACGACTTCGTCCTCCGCCGAAGGCTGCGCCGGCGGCGCCGCGGTCAGGGCGGCGGCGCACAAGGTCATCGCCAGAGCGAAGCTGACTTTCATCATGGTTCCTCCTTCATTGATCGCGCCCACGGGTTCCGCCGGACGGCTCTCCGGCGGCGGCTGTGACGTGCAACAGCCGCACCAGCGGCAGTACAATCGGAGCCGCCATGCCAGTGGCTGCCGCGAGGAGACGCTGATGCGCACCCTGTTGCTTCGCGGGTTCACCCTCGTCGTGCTGCCTCTCACCGCCGTTTCGTTCGATGCGGCGGGCGTCTTTGCCCAGGCGGCCGGACCACGGCCGGCGCCGATGGCCCTCGAGGCGATCGTCCCGACGCGCATCGAGACGCTGCTGACCACCCCGAATCTGGTTCTCGTCGCCGACTACTACCGCATCGACATGCGCTTCGGCCCGAACATGCGGATCGACGCGCTCGTGGTGGAGGCGGTCGGCTCGCGGGCGCGGCTGAAAGGGCTGCGGGTGCAGGTGAGAGACCCGGAGACTCGCGGCCGGCAAGAGGGGACGAGTTACATCGATTTCGATGAGCTGCAGGCGCTCTCGCGCGGTCTGACCTCGATGGCGGAGCTGGCGGAGAAGTGGAACCACGACGATCGTCAGGCAACCGAATTGTCGTTCACCACGTCCGGCGGGTTCCGGCTGGCGATCCGCCAGTCCGCCCGCATTCCGCGCGCCTACCTGTCGACCGGCCTGCTGGATCCGGTGGTGACCTCGATCGAGCTCGCCGAGCTTCCGACGCTCAAGCAGGCGTTCGATCAGGCGCTCACCATCCTGAACAGCAAGTGACCGGCCGACGCCGATGGCCGAGCTCGGCGAAACGCCGGACCGCGGCCGTTGTCGCGTCCCGCGTAAACGGACCAGGCACGGCGGCTTGCATCGCCGCCGCCGGAGGTCCCAACATGCGTGTGTTCCAGGCCCTGAGAGCGGCGCCGGTGTGTGCGGTTTTACTCTGGTTGCTCCCTGCCGTTGTCCATGCAGACCCGATCCTCGTCACGGGCGGCTCGACCAGCGGGTCGCTGTCGTTCAACCCGTCCTTCGTCAGCCTGACCGGCGAAGGGCTGCGGATCGCGGGCGAGGGGTACAGTTCCACGTCGGGGGGACCCGGGCAGGTCGGCACGACCGCGACGCTCGACGGCACCTTCTCCTTCGCCACCATTTCCGGTGCGCTCGCGCAGATGGCGGACGGGTTCACCGGCCCGGCGCTGCTCGACGGCGGGCTGACGTTCACCACGCAGCCGTTCGTCGTGCAGCCACGCCCCGGTGGCAGCGGCGAGACCACGTTCACCGTGCCGTTCACGATGACAGGGGCCATCCAGGGCTACGCGCCGTCCGGTCCGACCGGACGCGACTTCGGCGCGCTCCTGTTCAGCATCGACGTCTTCGGCAATGGCACCGCGACGCAAACCAAGACGTTCAACGCCGCCACCGGCTTCTACAGCTCGGTCGAATCGCCGATCGTCTACGCGTTCGCCCCGGCGGCGCCGGCAGCGACCCCCGAGCCGGCCAGCCTCCTTCTCTTCGGCACCGGCGTCGCCGGCATGATGCTGAGGCGATACCGCCAGGGATCGAAACGGCCCACGTAGCCACCGTTGCATAGCGCCGGAGCGGAGGTCCTCGTATGTGGCAACGTGCCGTCCGATGTGTGGCGTGTACTGTCGTTCTTGGGGCGCTCGCTTCCGCTCCGGCGTTCGCCGATCCGATTCAAATCACCGGCGGGCAGCTCACCGGGTACCTGCCGGGCTCGTCGTTCACCTTCACGGGCGACGGCCTGGCGCTGGCCGGCAGCGGCGACTCGGGGAGCGTATCGACGATCTTCCTGAACTGCAGGCCCTGCAGCGACGCCAATCCGGTGACGGTCGACTTCGGCGATCGGTACACCGCTGCGGTCTACAGCGGTCAGCCGGGGACGTTCGAAGGCGTGACCTACCCGGCGACGTTCCTCAACGCCAACCTGGAATTCACTGGCCCGTCGTTCAGCACGGCGATTCTCTCCCCGTCGAACCTGATTCTCACGGCGCCGTTCTCGATGATGGGCACCATCGACAACTACGCGTCGAACCCGCTCACCGCCGTGGGACCGCCGTTGTTCACCGCCTCGGTCTTCGGCTCCGGCACGGTCACCGCGCAGTTCACCGCGGTGCCGAACGGAGATGGTCAGGGGAACACGCTGTTCGACGTGACGCGCCTCACCTACCAGTTCGAGGCGGCCGCGCCGACGCCGGAGCCGGCGTCGCTGCTGCTGCTCGGCACCGGCGCCGCCGGACTGATCGCCCGGCGCCGCCGGCAGCGCGGACGCGCGTAGCCGTTCACGCGCCGTCGTTCACGGCGCCTTCGCGGGAAACGCGATGAGCTGGACCCAGGCGACGGCGCGCTCGTTCACGAGCGGCGGGGTGAAGAAGCGGAGCCGTGCGGCCTCGAGCACCGCCCGCTCGACCTGACGCTCGCCGCGGATCATCTCCGCGTTCATGACGACGCCATCCGGCCCGATCACGATGTGTCCGAGCGGCGCCGCCGCCGGGGCATTCGCATAGACGGGATCCAGACTCCAGTAGGACACGGGGCGCGGATAGAGCCGTCTCGTATCCTCGATCGCGCGCAGCCGTCGAACTGTGTCCTTGAAGGATTCGCCGAAGATCGCCGCGCTGAGATCCGGGGCGCCCGGCGGCGCGGGAGTCTGCGGCGCCAGCCGCAGCGCAACCGCACGGCGCCACAGGTTCTCCGCCTCCTGCCTCAACGCGGCGCGTCGTCGACGATCGGTTGTACGGCGCGCCTTGATTTCGAGCAGTCGGACCCGATAGACGAGCGTCCGCTGCGACGTGGGCGCCGCAGCGGCCGCCTGATGCGACGCCGCCAGCGCTTCTTCGAGCAGGCGCGGCGGAAAACTACCCATGCCATTCTCGCGTTCGATCATCTCCGCATGCTCGACTGTCGCGGCGGCCCGCGGACGCCGGTGAACCGCAATATCGAGCTCGGCGAGAATCGCGACGGTCTTCGCGACGTTCTGCGCGAGCCGCTCCTCGTCTGCCGGCAGGAACGCCATCTCCTCGAGCGCGACGACGCGGCCGTCACGCCAGACATCCGCCGGCAGCTCCCGCACGGCGGCCCGCAGTCGCTCGGCGGGGAAGAGGCCTCCGAATCCGCCGTACTGCGGGAACAGATAGACGCCTGCCGGCCGTACCACGATCCATGGGTTCGGCCAGCGCTCTTGCGGCGGAGCAGGGCCCGGTCCAGGTGCGATGATGAGGGAGAGAACCACGAGGGCCCGCAGCATAGGCGCCGATCATAGCGCGCGCGATGGTTTACACTGGCGGCCCATGCAGTCCTCGAATGCACGCGCCGCCCGTTTCACTGCCGCCGCGTTCGGCGCCGCGATTGCCGCACTCGCCGCTCTGGAGGCGGCCCAGTCGTCCGGCGTCACACCCGCGCCATCGCTGAAGTTCCGCGAGCAGGAGATCGCCAGGGAGTTCGGCATCGGCTACGCGATCGCCGCCGCCGACATCAACGCCGACAAGCAGGTCGACATCGTCGCCATCAACGCCACCGAGCTGGTGTGGTTCGAGGCGCCGTCCTGGACGCGGACGGTCATTCTGCCCGCCGGCGCGACGACCGCCGACAACGTCGCGATTGCGCCGCACGACATCGACGGCGACGGCCGTCTCGACATCGCGCTCGCCGCGGGGTGGACGCGTCAGAACACGGGCACGCTGCAGTGGGTGAAGCAGAACCCGCCCGGGACGCAGCCGTCCTGGGAGATGTTCCCGATCGGCGCCGAGCCGACGCTGCACCGCATCCGGTGGGCCGACGTCGACGGCGACGGCCGGCGCGAGCTGATCGCGGCGCCGCTGCACGGCAAGGGGGCGAAGGGGGCAGAAGGCCCGGCCGCGCGCCTGCTCGTCTTCCGGCCGCCGGCCAATCCGCGCAGCGATCCGTGGCCGATGGAAGTCGCCGGCGAAGTGAATCACATCCAGCACAACTTCCTGGTGATGAACGCCGATGCGGATTCGCGGGAGGAGCTAGTCACCGCCGCGCACGAAGGACTCCTGCTGTGGAAGCGCGCCGGCGACGGCGCCTGGACGCGGACGGTCATCGGGGAGGGCTCGCCGGGCGAAGTGAAGCTGGGGCGCGTCGGCGGACGCCGCATGCTCGCCACGGTCGAACCGTGGCACGGCGCGGGCGTCGCGGTGTACGTCGAGACGCCGGGCGCAGCGCGCTGGTCCAGGACGACCATCGAAACCGGACTGACGGAGGGGCACGCCCTCGGCTGGGCCGACTTCGACGGCGACGGCAGCGAGGAACTGGCGGTCGGCTGGCGCCGCGGTCAACCGGGGCTCGCGATCTACGTCGTGAACCGGGACGGCAGCCTCGCGGCAAAGACGATGATCGACGCCGGCGGGATGGATACTGAAGATCTCGTCGTCGCGGATTTCAATCGGGACGGCCTCCCCGACATCGCGGCGTCGGGCCGTGCGACGCGCAACATCAAGATCTACTGGAACGAGAGCCGGAAGCCGGCCAGGTAGCGCCGCGCTCCATCCGGAGACGCTCGGCTGCCGGCGGCGTTTCGCGCTACACTGCGCACCGTACCCCGGGGAACCCCGATGTCGAGCCTGGCGTCCCTGTTCGACCCGCCGCCCGATGCAACCCAGGAGGAACTGCGCGCGCGGCTGCGCGCGCTGGCCGATCTCATCGCCCGCGCCCCGGTGCCGATCGCGATCGCGCACGATCCCGAGTGCCGGGTCATCTCCGCCAACGACGCGCTTGCCCGCCTCCTTCGGCTGCCGGCGTCGGCCAACATCTCCCTGGAGCCGCGCCCGGGCGGCGATGCCGCGCCCCCCTATCGCATCCAGCGCGACGGCCGGGACATCCCGGTCGAGGAGCTGCCGATGCAATACGCCATCGCGCACCGGACGCACGTCGCCAACGCGATCGAAATCGTTCGCGGCGACGGCTCGGTCGTCCACGTGCAGAACGACGTCGAGCCGCTCTACGATCGCCACGGGGCGGTGTGCGGCTGCGTCAGCGTCTGCGTCGATCTGACCGAACACCGGCAGGCCGAAGACGTTCTGCGCGAGGCGGACCGCCGCAAGGACGAGTTCCTGGCGACGCTGTCGCACGAGCTGCGCAACCCGCTCGCGCCGATCCGCAACGCACTCGAGCTGATGCGCCGGTCGGGCCACGATGCCTCGCTGAGCGAACGCGCCCTGGCGATCATGGAACGGCAGGTGCGTCAGCTGGTGCGGCTCACCGACGACCTGCTCGACGTGTCACGGATCACCCGCGACCGCCTCGAGCTGCGCCGCGAGCGGATCGATCTGCGCGGCGCGATCCGCAGCGCGCTGGAGACGATCGAGCCGCTGAGCGAGGCCGCCGGCCACGAGGTGGTCGTGGACCTGCCGGACGATCCGCTGTGGGTCTATGCCGATCTCACTCGACTCGCGCAGGCGTTCGCCAACCTGCTGAACAACGCCGTGAAGTACACCGATCGCGGCGGCCGCATCACTCTCACCGCCGCCGCGCACGGCGGCGAGGCGGCGGTGACGTTGACCGACACGGGCATCGGCATCGACCCGATCCATCTTCCGGTCATCTTCGACATGTTCGTGCAGATCGAGCCGACGGCGAGCCGTGCCCGGAGCGGGCTCGGCATCGGCCTCGCGCTGGCCAGGCGCCTGATCGAGCTCCACGGCGGACACATCGACGCGAGCAGCGCAGGCGCCGGGACCGGCACCACGTTCGCCGTCAGGCTGCCGCTGGTGGCGGCGGCGCGGCGCGAGCCGCGCCCGCCCGGGTTGCCGCGCGCGCTGGAGGGGTGCCGCGTGCTCGTGGCGGAAGACATCCCCGACGCCGCCGAGATGCTGCGGTTGATGATCGAATGCATGGGCCATGAGGTGGTCGTGGCCGCGGACGGCGTTCAGGCGGTGGAGCTCGCCGCCAGGGTCCGTCCGCAGATCGCCGTGCTCGATATCGGCATGCCGCGCATGGACGGCTACGAAGCGGCGCGCCGCATCCGTGCGGCGCTCGGCCGCGAAGTGGTGCTCGTCGCCTTGACCGGCTGGGGGCAGGAACAGGATCAGCAGCGGGCGTATGCCGCCGGATTCGATTACCACGTGACCAAGCCGGCGGAACCCGACGCGCTCGAATCGCTCATCGCGTCAGCCGTCGATTGCCGTTGACGGGGCGGCGTATTCCGGCTCGACGTGAGCCGCCCGGCGTGTACCAACTTGTTGACAGGACGGGGTCGACCAGCTTTCCTACGGCGAACCCGAGCCGACCGTGCCTCCGCGGTTCGACGACGCGTTCGTGGCGACGCTCGCGCCGTCGGGATTCGACCGCCGGCGTGCAGTGAATGGTGTGTGAGGGAGACTCAGCGCCGCCGGCGGAGCAGCCAGCTGCCCAGGCCGAGACCGATCGTCGCGGCCACGGCGCCCCCCTTGAGCCACTTCCGCGACGAGGGGGACTCCGGGTTCTCTTCGAGGAGCTCGCGATAGATCTCGGCGTCGGTCGAGTCGGGGCGCGGGCGGGCGCGGCGTTCCGGCGCCGGCACCCATCGGCTGATCAGCGCGAACGTCTCGGACGTGCAGCGGGGGCACGTCCGCGCGGCGTGAATCTCTTCACAGTCGAGGCAAAGCCTGGCCACACGAAGCTGCATGGCCCTAAGTGTAGCCTGCCGCCGCACGCCTCTTCACCGGGCGGCTCGAGCGCCGACGGTCCCCAGGAGGCCGCCCGCACCAGTGAACTGTCTGTCCGTCAGCGGATGACTATCCGCGCGCGGAGGTTGCGATTATCGGCATCGTCGTGATCGTGGACGCCGCAGGTGCGCACCGCCACCAGGTTCCCGGTTTCCCGCCGCTGACCCGCCCCGAGCAGGCCGACCTGATTGATCTCCGGACAGTCGTTGTGCTCGGGATGAGGATCCGAGGTCATGTTGTGCGGCTGCGAGTGATTGTTGACGAACAGCACCCGCGTGCCCGGGGAGACGACGAGCTCGGACGGGGTGAGCACGCCGGCGGGCGAGATCGTCATCTGGTTGGGGTTGTTCGGCGAGGGGCCCCCGGGATTCCCGCCGCCCCCGCCGCACGTCAGCAACGCGGGCAGCGCGCACACGATCGCCAGCGCTCCGGCCCGGCGCACGTCAGAACCTGAACCCGGCGGTGACGGTGATCGTCCGCGTCCTCAATTCGGCGTCGTCGGTGCGGTCCTTGTCGATGTCTTTCAGCCCGAGCGAGTAGCGGCCGTCGAACACGGCGCGGCCCCACTCGAAGCCGCCGCCGGCCGAGATCCCGAAGTCGAGGCGTTCGACCGCGTCGCTGACGTCGACCTCCTCGGTCGTGTCGCCGAACGTGGTGCGCGTCCGCGCCCGCAGCCGCACGGCCACGTAGGGACCGCCGGCGACGTAGAACCCGGTTCGTCCGTTGCCGCGCCGCGAGACGCGCGCCAGCATCGGCACCTCGAGATAGTCGACGAGCGCCTTCGACGTATAGGTGCGCTCGTCGATCTGGGTGCCCTTCACCGAATAGAGCGCTTCGGGCTGGAACTCGAGCCACGAGGCGACCCGGAACGTGGTGAACGCACCGGCGACGAGCGCGGTCAGGGAGCTGAACCCGGCGTCTTCCGAGCCGCCGCCGGTGCTCTTCACGGTGGCGATGTTGACGCCCGCCTTGACGCCGAGTCCGGGGATTTGCGCGAAGAGCGGGGAGGCGGAGCCGAGGACGACGAGCAGCGCGGCTGCCGCGCGGGTGATGTGTCTCTGGATCATTACAGGATGGCGGGTCCGCCGCCGAAGTTGCCGCCGAGGATCCCGTTCGCGTCGCCGCCCAGCCATCGGTCGATTACGGTCGCGTACACGGATCGGAAGTCGGTCTCGAACCGGACGTCGCGCGTCGCGTTCTCGAGGGTGGGGTTGTCGGCGGTCGGGCGGAGGTCGGGCGCGGTGCCATAGATGCCGCCGCGGACGGCGCCGCCCATCGCCAGCATGATGCCCGCGGCTCCGTGGTCGGTGCCCTGGCTGCCGTTCTCGTCGATGCGGCGGCTGAACTCGGAGAACTGGAGCACCAGTGTGTCGCCGAGCAGCCCCTGGTTGACGAGGTCGGCGTAGAACGCCGACAACGCGCCGTCGAGCGCGCCCATCAGGTTCGCATAGGTGCCGTTGGCGGCGTTGGTGCCCTGCCCGGCGTGCGTGTCGAATCCGCCGGTCTGCACCCAGAACACGCGGGTGCCGATCTGGTTCACCATCGCGCCGGCGACGGCGCGCAGCGCGAGCGCGAGGCCGTTGTTCGGATAGGTGACGGTCGGCCGGTACGCGGCGACCTGCCCGACGCGATCGAGCGTCGCGAACGCCGCCTGCGAGGTGGCGTTCACGAACGCGAGGTGCGGCTGATCGACCGGCAGGTGCGACGCGATGCGCAGCGCGCTCTGCCGCGCGAACGTGGCGTCGGCGCCGCCGTTCGGGCTGAGGAACGCGTACGACGCGGCGTCGGGAATCGCCGGCACGCCGACCGTACGCGACAGCAGCGTGCGCGGCAGTTCGCGCACCGTCGACCAGCCGGCCAGCGGGTCGACCGGCGACGGCAGGCGATCGAGGTAGCGTCCGAGCCAGCCGGTGCCTTTCGTCGACACCGGATCGGCGGTGGACCAGATGTCCGTGCCTTCGAAGTGCGATCGGCTCGAGTTCGGATAGCCGGTGCGCTGCACGATCGCGAGCCGCCCGGCGTTGAAGATCGATCGCATGCCGGCGAGGCGCGGGTGCAGGCCGAGCGGACGGCCGGCGCTGTCCGAGCCGACCTGCAGCACGTTCGCCGCCGGCACCGCGAGCGTCGGGCGCCGCGCGAAATACTGCGGATCCGTATAGGGAATCAGCGTGCTCAGCGCGTCGTTGCCGCCGCTCAGATAGAGCACGACGAGGTTGCGCCGCGACTGTCCCTGCGCGATGGCGAGATCGGAGAGGAACCGCGGCGCGGCGAATCCGACCGTGAAGGCGGCCACGCCTCCCCGAACGAAATCGCGTCTGGTCATCGACATGTTCGCGGCGTCTCCTAGATCAGCTGATACTCGCCGGACCCGATGATGAGGTGGACGACCCCCGCTCCCTTGTTGGCCACCTGCGTGTCGGACGCCGTGTACGTGCCGCCGGCATTGATGTAGTCGATGAGCGCGGAGCGCGAGGTCGCGGTGTAGGGCGCCGGCGTCAGCCGCGCCATCGCCGTCTCGAGCAGCGCGTCGGGCGATGCGGCCCGGCCGCGGAACGAGTCGCGGAGGTTGAACTTCTGGTTGGTCGCGAGCTGCGAGGCGAAGTTCATCCGCGCCAGCATCGCGCCGGTGGTGAACCAGCCGCGCCCCAGCTCCCAGCCGTTCACGTCGGGCGGCTCCAGCAGCTGCTGGCCCATGTTGACCATCGGCGTCAGCGCGGTGCCCACCGAGAACCCGCTCCACCCCGCTTCCTTGATCGCCCGGACGACGAATTCCGCCGGCCACGAGAAGCGCTTGTAGTAGTTCGCCGGATCGCGGAACTGCGACGAGAGCAGCAGCCGCCTGACCATCGGCTCGATCTCGTAGTCCCGCGCGTAGTAGATCCCCGCGATTTCGTCGATCAGCGCCTGGTCGGGCGGGTCGGTCTCGTTGATGAAGTAGTTATAGAGCTTCCGGGCGAGCCGCGGCCCGGTCGCCGGGTGCCGCGCCACGGCCTCGATCAGGTCGAGGCCGTCCTGCAGTCCGGCGGCCCCCGAGCGCGCCGGAATGACGCGATCGCCGTTGGGATAGATGGGGAAGCTGAATTCCTTCGCCGCCGTCTCGTGCTGCGCCGCGTTGTAGTTGAAGACCCACTTCGCGGCGGCGCCGCTCCCGCTGCGCAGCAGGTTCCATCCGGTGAACACACGCGCGCCGGCGTAGACGTCGTTCTCGGTGAAGGTGTCCACGCCCATCGTGAACAGCTCCATCAGCTCGCGCGCGAAGTTCTCCTGCGGCCGCGCGCGCACGTTGGTGCGCCCGTCCAGCCAGTAGAGCATCGCCGGATCCTGCGCGATGGCGACGAGCAGGTCACGGAAGTTGCCGAGCGCGTGCTCTCTCAGCAGCTCGAGGTGCCCCTTGACGCTCCCCGCGTCCTCGGACGGCTTCGCCGCCATCATCCGCGCCGCTTCCGTCGCCCCGACGTCGCCGGCGATCTTCGAATACGCGGTCGCGAAGTGGTTGTGCCAGAAGAGGGTCATCTTCTCCTGGAGCGGCCGCTTCGAGTGGACCATGCGGAACAGCCAGCGCTGCCGCGCGTCGTTGATGTTGACGGCAGGCGCGAGGCGCCCCTGCGCCGCGGTCACGCCGACGTAGCCGACCGATCCAATCGCATCGTCCACGTCGTCGGGCAGTTCCTGGTAGGTGAGAAGGTGCGCGGCGGCGCTGCTGAACCCGAGCAGCCCGCGCCGGGCATACTGGTCGATCTCGGCTTCGCTCGCGCCGAAGCCGGCGCGGCGCAGAAGGTGCTGGAGCTCCTCTTCTCTCGAGGGTGCCATGCCTGGTGGTCAGAGAGTATACTTCCGCCCCCGCTGGCGCAAGTTTTTCAATGCCGGGGGCGGCCGACCGGCCAGCCGCGACCGGGGGCGCGTGCGCGGATCAGCGCGGGCGATCGATGGTGAGCCGCCAGCAGCCGTCCCCCGTCCGCACGTGGAACACCGTGTTGCCTCGCTCCAGGAACGCGTTGATCTCCTGGCTCGTCGCGTAATCACGGTGCGTGACGTAGGCGCCGATCGACTTGTCCACCTGCTCGCCGGGAGAGGCGATCGCCTGCGCGATGTCCTGGAACAGCCCGGCGGCGAACTCCTCGCGCGCGATGCGGAATAGCGGCGACGCCGACGCGCAGTCAGCCGCGGCCGCGGCGAGGGTCGTCGTCCTCGGGTAGAGGCCGAGCCGGCTCATTTCCTTGTTCGCCGCCAGCATCGCCTGGCCTTCCGAAAGCCCCGACTGCCGGCCGCGTTCGACCAGGTCGGCGTATGTCCTCCGTACCAGTTCCGCCCGTTCGATGTCGCCGCGCCGGCTGAGGGGCGTGACGACGTCGGCGCCCAGGCCTCCCGGAAACTTCCTGGCGCACGTGCCGGTCTGGATCAGAGACCGCGGCCCGGGCTCGCCGGTGCGCAGGACGGCGATTGCGCAGGGCATGAGCTCGTCGCCCGGCACCGCGATCACCTCCAGATCGCCGTGCAGTTGCGCCGGTTCATCGCCGGTCATTGCCGGGTGGCGCTCGGTCCACCCGGAGGCGTGCGCCGCCCGCCCGGCGTCCGGCTCGTAGCCTCCCTCGAGAACCAGGGTGCGCGAGAACGGTATCTCGCTGCGCGTGACCGCCACCTCGTACTCGATGCGGCTGCCCGTCCGGCGCAGATGCGCGTGCGGCGTGCCGAAGATCGCGCCGTGATATTCGGTCAGCGATGCGCCTTCGAGCGGCGAGTGGGGCAGTTCGTCCAGCACGGACACCTGGCCGTCCGGGAGGCGCAATGCCACGAGACTGAAGCGATCGCGGTGTATCCACACGCGGGCCGGCGGCGTGAAGAACGACTGGCCGGGGCCAATCACCGTCGCCGTGACGACGCGCCGGATTGCGTAGATCGATCGGCCGTCGGCGGCGAAAACGGGCGAGAAGTAGCCCGTGCGGCGGTGGACGCCGGCGAGTCCGAGCGCCCGGACGAGCAGCGCCGCCAGCAGGAGCACGGCTGCAGCCGTTCCGACGACCCACCGCCACATGTGCCGGTTCATTCAGCGCTATCGAGGATACCGCTCAGTGAATACCGCTTGCATCCTCCCAACCCAGGAGGTCTTGCATGAACCGCAACGAATCAAGCCGACTTGGCGAGCGGCAGGCTGAAGGCAATCTCGGCAATGAACGGCAGCGCAGCTCCAAGCGCGGCAGCCGGGACGACATGCGGAACCGGTCGAGCGAGGGCAGCATGCGCGAGCGGAGCCGCGAAAGCGAGGATCGCGAGAGCAGCCAGGACTGGAGCCCGTCCGACGTCCACGACAACAACGACGCGCGGCGGGGCGGCGAGGGTTAACGCCGGGACTCGCTGGCGACTCTGAAGAGCGCCGCGACGGCGGATTTCACCTTGTCGAGGGGCGTCTGCGGACTGTCGTCCGCGGGCGCTTCCGGTACGGGGTCGACGGGCGGGGCGAACGCCGGGTAGCATTCCACGAACATTCCCACCGTGTGCTCGGGGTCGAGGCCGACGGCCTCGGCGTAGGCGCGGATGTATCCGCGGCTGTAGATGCCGCCGGGCCAGCGCGAGCAGTCGCCGGCCTCCATCGCGCGGAGCAGGCTGGCGCCGACCTTGGTCCGCGCCGCGAGGTGGTCCAGGCCGAGGCGCTTCTTCTCGCGCTCGCGGCGGAGCTTCTGACCGAACGTCTGCGGGGTCACCAGGGATGGTCCTCGCGGGAGCGTGCTTCCGCGAGCCACTGCCCGCTGACCGGTTCCGAGGTGGGGACGTGATGCGACTCGCCGCGGCGGCGGAAGCGTGCGACCAGACCGGCGCCGGCGAGGAGGACGAGAGGGAGGGCCCACAGGATGCGCATACGGATGCGGACCGCGCCAGCAAAACCGGATCCATCTCATCTGTCGAAAGTTCCGCCGGAATTTGCGCGCGCGGTTGAAATTGTCGCGTTCGCAGACGGTAAGATCTTCCGAGTCCATGACTTTTTTTCCCTATGGCCGACCCCGCCGCTGAGCCCGCGCGCGTCACGGTCACGCGCACTGAACCGAATGACGTCCGCGACCGTCAGATCGTGGTGTCGATGGACGGTGAGCGGCTGGGGACGCTGCTCTTCGGTCAGCAGGCGACGAAGAGCGTCGCGCCTGGCCGGCATCGTCTGAAGGCGCACAACACCTTGTTCTGGAAAAACATCGAGGTGGACCTCCAGCCGGGCGAGCACGCCCGGTTCGTCGTCGTGAACCGCGCCGGGAGCGGCACCCTGTCGCTGCTCGGCATTCTCGGTGTCGGTCCGCTCTACCTGACCTTCGAGCGCCGGGACCGCTAACTTGATCACGGCCGACCCCGACGGTAGACTGCGGGCTGCCCCGATGCCAATCTGCGCGCCGGTGACTCAGACCGCTTCGAGCAGGTCCGGCTTCATCCCGCGCCGAAAAGGGGACAGTCCCCTTTTTCTGCTGCTGCTGACGGCCCCGCGCCGAAAAGGGGACTGTCCCCTTTTTCTGGGCGTGCTGCTGCTGACGGCCGCGCTTGCGGCGTGCGAGGCCAGGCCGCGCGAGCAGCCGCCCGCGGCGGTTTCCGAGCCCGAGTCCTCCGCGCCGTATCAAGCCGAGGTCGAAGAGGGGCTGGGCGCCGCGGTGGCGATTCTCGTCGACACCTCCGGTTCGATGAAGGAGTACGTTCCCGGCGACTCGCGGCGCAAGCACGCGGTCGCGCGCGAGGCCCTCGAGGCGATGCTCGACGCCACCGACGCCTTCATCGCCAGGCGGCCGGATTTCCCCATCAAGATCGGCGTCTACAGCTTCTCGAGCGGGGTCCGTACGCTGCGGCCGATTCAGCCGTACGATCGCGCCGGCGTGCGCGCGGCGCTCGCCGAGCTGCCCGCGCCGGGCGGCGGCACCGCGATCGGCGACGCCATGCGCGAGGCGCGCCCGGATCTCTACCGCGCCGGCGTCTTCCGCAAGTACCTGATCGTGGTCACGGACGGCGAGAACACCAACGGCCGCAGCCCCGAGCGCGTCGCGCGCGACATCTGGAGCAAGAGCCAGCGCGGCGTGCAGGTGTACTTCGTCGCCTTCGACACGTCGCCCGACAAGTTCGGCTTCCTCAAGGAGGTCGGCGGCGACGTCATCGGCGCCAACACCGGAGCCGAGCTGCAGAAGGCGCTCGACGACATCTATCAGGGCAAGATTCTGGCGGAAGCCGTCACCGGCGCGGAAGCGCCTTTGAAGAAATAGCCGGAAGCCGGCAGCCGGAAGCTGGGAGCTGACATGATCCTGCAAAAGTTCTGGTCCGCCTTCGTCGCGCAGATCAACAAGGTCGCCAACCTGTTCTGGGAGGCGGATCCGATTGCGCAGATGCGTTACGAGTACGACCTCGCCGTCGCGCAGTTGAAGGAGGGACGCACCGGCCTGGAGCAGTACCGCGGCCTGGTGGAGCGCGTCACCCGGCAGGTGGCGGCGAACCGGTCGCACGTGCAGAAGCTCGAGGCCGAGACCAAGGCGTATCTCAAGGCCGGGGATCGCACGACCGCGGCGAAGTTCGCCCTGGAGCTGCAGAAGGCGAAGCAGGAGCTTGCCGCCAACGAGGGGCAGCTCCAGATGCACGAGACCGCCTACGGCAACAACCTGAAGAAGATCCAGCACGCCAACAGCAAGCTGATCGAGCTGCGCGAGAAGATCCAGAAATACGACGCCGAGCTGAAGATGAGCGCCGCGGAAGCGGAGATCGCCAAGCTCTCCGAGTCGTTCGACGTAAATCTCACCACCGACTTCGGCGAGATCGAGTCGGTGATCCAGCAGAAGATCGATCAGAACCGCGGCAAGGTGCGGGTCGCCGCCGATCTGTCGCAGAAAGGGATCGCCGAGATCGAGGCCGAGGAGCGCATGCAGGGCATGCTGGCGGAGCAGGCGCTCAGCGACTTCGAGGTCGAGCTGGGGCTGAAATCCCCCGACACCGCGCCGATGTCGAAGGCCGCCAAGGATCTCGGACCCGCGGTCGAGAATGCCGACGTCAAGGCTACCGACACCCAGACCAGCTAAGGAGTCGATCAGATGTCGAACGGACAGCCCAGGCCCGCGTTCTACGTCGCCGTTCTGCTCGTCGTGCTCGGCCTCGTCGGCCTCGCCCTGTGGCGCTACGGCGCGATCGGGCCGAAGCAGACGACCGGACAGTTCACGGCCGACGAACTGGCGAAGATGAAGACCGGCGCCGAGGCGCCGGACAACAGCGGCATCACGACCGTCAAGGAGTACAACTTCGTGCCCTCGGCGCGGCTGCCCGAGGTCAAGGGGATCTCGAGCTACACGCCGATGGCGGATCGCACGGTCCGCTTCGCGATCAACGTCTGGGCGGGGTGGAGCCCGATCATCTACGCCAACAACGGCTTCAAGCCGGGCAAGCTGTGGAAGACGCCCGGCGGCAGGGACTTCAAGGTCGAGCTCGTCCTCATCGACGACCCGATCGCGATGCGCGACGCCTACGCCGCCGGCAACATCCACATCGGCTGGGCGACGCTCGACATGGTGCCGCTCTTCCTCGAGGGGCTGCGCAAGGACTCGCGCGTCATGCCGCGCATCTACCAGCAGGTCGACTGGTCGAACGGCGGCGACGGCATCGTCGTCCGCGAGAACATCAAGACCATGGCGGACCTGCGCGGCAAGACCGTGGTGCTGGCGCAGAATTCGCCGTCGCATTTCTTCATCCTCAACGCGCTGATCAATGCCGGCGTGCAGCCGTCGGAGGTCAACTTCAAGTTCACCCAGGATGCGTTCCAGGCGGCCGCCGCGTTCAACGCCGACAAGAGCATCTCGGGCTGCGTGAGCTGGGCGCCGGACATCTACAACCTGGAGAAGGCGCGGGGCAACCGCATGCTGGTCACCACGTCGACGGCGAACAAGCTGATCGCCGACATCTGGTTCGCGCGCGCCGACTTCGCCAAGGACAACCCGGACGTCGTCGAGGGGATCACCCGCGGCATCTTCGACGCGATGATCGATCTCAAGACCCAGGAGGCCAAGCAGCGCGTCGCCAAGCTGATGGCCGCCGGCTACTCGATCCCGGAGACCGACACGCTGGGGATGCTCGGCGACGCCCACTCGACCAACTACGCCGAGAACCGCGACTTCTTCCTCAACCAGAACAATCCGACCAGCTTCGAGCGGACCTGGAACACGGCCTACTTCCTCTACAAGCGGATCAACGCCGTGACGCAGCAGACGCCCTTCGATCAGGTGATGGATTTCTCCGTCATCCAGAAGCTCGGCGCCGAGCCGAAGTACGCCAGCCAGAAGAACGAGTACGACATCCAGTTCGCGCCGGCGAGCGCCGGCGCGGTGAAGGGGGAGAAGGACGAGATCCTGACCAAGACGGTGGTGATCCACTTCTTCCCGAATTCCTGGGATCTGAACAAGAAGATCACCCGCAACCAGGACGGCAAGGAGGTCGAGGAGCTCTACGATCCGAACGTCGCGTTCGTGGTCGAGGAGATCGGCAAGCTCGCCGGCCAGTACGGCGCCGCGCGGATCGTCGTCGAGGGGCACACCGACGGATCGATGAAGGCCTCGGTGCCGAAGAGCCTGGTGCAGGAGCTGTCGTTGAATCGCGCCAACGCGGTGAAGGAAGCGATCCTGCGGAAGTTCCCCTCGCTGCAGCCGAACCAGTTCTCGACGGCGGGGATGGGCTGGGATCGCCCGGCGGATGCCTCGGATCCGGAGAACAACGCCAAGAACCGCCGGGTCGAGATCAAGGTGTATCCGGCGGAAGCGACGCCGGCCGCCAAGTAGATGGCGCACGCCGGGCGCTCGCTGCTGGCGCTGCGCCTTTCACCGCCGCGGATGACGCGGCGCCTGATCGGCGCCCTCGCGCTGGCCGTCGTCGTGCTCGCGTGGTGGCTGGCGACGCTCGGGGCCGACGTCGAGGACCGGCTGATCTCGCCGGTGATTCTGCCCAGCCCGATTGAAGTGCTGCGCTCGTTCCCCGTGCTGCTGAAGGAGCGCGCGCTGCTGCAGAGCATCGCGGCGACGCTGCAGCGCGTCATGGTCGGCTTCGGCCTGGCGGCGCTGATCGGCGTCCCGCTGGGCATTCTCGCCGGCGCCTGGCGCGTCATCGAGTCGGCGGGCGCGCCGCTGGCGCTGTTCGGACGCAACCTGCCGGTGGCGGCGCTGATCCCGCTCACGATCCTGTGGTTCGGCATCGACGAGACGCAGAAAGTGATGTTCATCTTCATCGCCTGCGTCCCGTTCGTCTATTCGGACACCGTCTCGGCGATCACCGGCGTGCCGGACCGCTACGTCGAGACGGCGCAGACCCTCGGCGCGCGCCCGTGGCAGGCGATCACCAAGGTGCTGGTGCCGCTCGCCCTGCCGGAGATCTACACCAGCCTGCGGCACCTGTTCGGACTGGCGTTCGGCTACATCATGCTCGCCGAGCTGATCAACGCCGAGCACGGGCTCGGCTACCTGTTGATGGCAAGCCAGCGCCGCGGACTGTCCGAGCACATCATTCTGATTCTGATCATCATCGGCCTGCTGGCATTCGCGATCGACCGCGTGCTGCTCTGGTTCCAGCGCGGGCTGTTTCCGCATCGCGTGGTCGAGGAATGACCCCCAGCATCGTCGAGTTTTCCAACGTCACCAAGCGGTTCGGCAAGCTGACGGTGATCCGCGACGTGTCCTTCAGCGTGCCGGATCTGCCGGGGGCAGGGGAGTTCATCTCGATCCTCGGGCCTTCGGGCTGCGGCAAGTCCACCGTCCTGCGCCTGATCGCCGGCCTGGCGCCGCACCACCCGCCGACGGAGGGGACGGTGCTCGTCGGCGGCAAGCCGGTGTCGGCGCCCGGATCCGACCGCAGCATGGTCTTCCAGGACTACACCTCGTTCGACAACCGCACGGTCGAGGACAACGTCGCCTTCGGCCTCGAATGCCGCGGCATGGCACGCAAGGAGCGCCGCGAGCTGGCGCGCGAGTGGATCGCGAAGGTCGGCCTCGACGTGGCGCGCGACGCGGGGAAGTTCCCGAGCGAACTGTCCGGCGGGATGCGGCAGAGAGTCGCGATCGCGCGGACGCTGATCCTGTCGCCGCGCATCATCCTGATGGACGAGCCGTTCGGGGCGCTCGATCCGGCGACGCGTCTGAACATGCAGGCGCTGCTCGTCGATCTCTGGCACGACGCGCAGGCGACGGTGTTCTTCGTCACCCACTCGATCGAGGAAGCCGTCTACCTCGGCGACCGCGTCTACATCTTCTCGGCGGCGCCCGGCACGATCCTGCGCCAGATGGAGGTGCCGAAGCCGCACCGTCCTCCGAAGGAGATGCAGCGCGAGCCCGAGTTCCTGGCCAGGGTCTTCGAGATCCGCGACATCGTCGAGGGGCTCGCTTCTTCCACGCGGGCGGGCGATGACTGAGCCGCGCGGCGCGGGATTGAAGGACTACCTGCTGGAAGCGTTTCTCTTCCGGTGGAACCTGCTGCTGTTCTTCGGCGGGACGGCGGCCGCCGCGCTCACGCCGTTCCCCGATCTGCTGTTGCCGATCGTCGGGGCGATAGAGGCGACGTATCTCGCCGGCCTCGTCTCCATCCCGCGATTCCGTGCCGCGATCGACGCCAGGGTGCACGCCCGCCGCACCGGCGCCGGCACGGCCGACGTGCCGCAGCAGCCGGCCCCCTCGCTGGTGACGATGCTCGCCGGACTGCCGGCGGCGGAGCGCGCCCGCTTCGAGCGGCTCCACGGGCGCTGCCTCGAGATGCGGAAAATCGCGGCGGGCGTGCGCGGCGCCGCCGGCGATCACCCCGGCGCGGCAGAGGACATCCGCACCCCGGGACTCGATCGTCTGCTCTGGCTGTTCCTGCGCCTGCTCGTCTCACGGACGGCGCTCGACCGGTTCCTCGCCGCCATGGACGAGAAGGATCTGAACGCCCGGCTCGCGGAGCTGCGGACCCGGCTCGCCTCGGCCCAGACCGGCGGCGACGAGCGTGTGGTCCGATCCCTCCAGGACAGCATCGCCAGCGGCGAACTGCGGCTCGACAACTTCGCCCGCGCGAAGAAGAACGCCGAGTTCGTACGCATCGAACTGGATCGCATCGAAGGCAAGATCCAGGCGCTCGCCGAGATGACGGTCAACCGGCAGGATCCCGATTTCCTCAGCAGCCAGGTGGATTCGGCCGCCGAGAGCATGCGCCAGACCGAAAAGACGGTGAGCGAGCTGCAGCATCTGACCGGGCTCGGCGATCAGTTGGAGGAGCCTCCCCCGATCCTCGAGTCCGATCTGCGCGAGGTTCTCAAGCATGGCGCCTGAGAACGGCCGGCCCCGTCCGGGCGGCGCGGGGGAGCTGCCGGTCTGGTTTCCGGTGTGGGCCTCGCAGCTCGCGGACCTGTTCTTCTCCGGGACGACGGCGGCGTTCGTCCTGCACGGCAATACCTACGATCTCTTCCGCATCGACGGCGAGGATGCCGCACCGGCGTCGCCCGGCACAGGGAGCGCCGAGCCTGACGGAGGGCGCTACGGCGTCCTGGCCGAGTTCCTGGCCGAACAGGTCTTCGGGCGATGGTCGCTGGTCCTCCACTACGACCTCGGACGGGGACTGCGTGCCTTCGCCGGCCGGGACGAGAAACGGCTGAAGCAGATGGTGACGCTGGCCAATCGTAAGGTCGGCGATCTCAGCGCGCTGCCGAAGGAGCCCGCGGCGGCGTTCGCGGTGCTCGATCGGTTCGTCCGCGCCAACATCATGGCTGCCGAGGACGATCGTCTCAGTCTCGCGGTGGTCATGGACCACGCCTCTTACGTCTTCCCGTCAGGGGAGCCGGGACGGCTGAACATGCAGGCCTCGTCGCACCTGGTGACGATGCTGAACTGGGCGATGAGTCCGCACGTAAAGCGGATGAACATGGCGTTCGTCCTGATCGACGAGAAGAAGTCCGACCTGAGCGAGCGTCTCATCGGCAATCCGCACGTCGCGGCGATCGAAGTGCCGCTGCCGGACGAGCGGGCGCGCGCATCGTTCGTCAGCGCCGCTACCGCAGGGACGCCGATCGGGGCGTTCTCCGATTTCACGGCCGCGGAGCTGGCGAAGCTCACCGCGGGCATCTCGCTCACCGACCTGAACGTGCTGCTCCAGTCGGCGCGCGAGAGCGGCCGGCGTCTCGACGCCGCCGCGTTCCGTGCGCTGAAGAAGCGGCTGCTCGAGCGCCAATGCCAGGGGCTGCTCGAGTTCATCGAGCCGAAATGGACGCTCGACACCGTCGTCGGTCACGAGGCGGCGAAGACGCGGCTGCGGGAGGACGCGGCGCTGCTCGCGCGCGGCGCGCTCGACAGCCTGCCGATGGGATATCTGCTGTGCGGCCCCGTCGGCACCGGAAAATCGTTCCTCGCGCAGTGCGTCAGCGGCGAAATCGGCGTGCCGTGCGTGATGCTGAAGAACTTCCGGTCCAAGTACGTCGGCGAGACCGAAGGGAACCTCGAGCGCGTGCTCGCGGTGCTGCGCGCGATGGGGCCGGTCGTGGTCGTCGTCGACGAGGCGGACGCGGCGCTCGGCAGCCGGGAGCAGGAGGGGGACTCCGGCACGTCGAGCCGCGTGTTCGCGATGATCGCCTCGCAGATGGGGGACTCGCGGTATCGCGGACAGATCATCTGGATGCTGCTCACCGCGCGCCCCGACCTGCTGCCGATCGATCTCAAGCGCCAGGGGCGCGCCGAAGTGCACATCCCGCTGTTCTATCCGACCGACGAGGCCGAGATCCGCCAGATGTTCGTGATCCTGGCGAAGAAGCTCGGATCGCGGATCGCCGTCGAGGACGTTCCGTCCATCCCGCAGCGCGGCCATCTCTCCGGCGCCGATATCGAAGGGATGGTCGGCCGCGCGCTGCGCGCGTCGATCCTGGCCGGCGCGGACCACGTCACGAAGGAGGCGCTCGCCACCGTCGTGGCGGAGTTCATGCCGTCCACGCAGGGATTGGAGCGGGAGCTGCAGGAGACAGCGGCCATTCTCGAGTGCACGGATCGGCAGTTCCTGCCGCCCGCCATGCTCCAGAAGACCGACGCGGCCGGCGGCCGCGCCGGGCTGCAGGAGCGGCTGACCGCACTCAAACAACTCGTCCGGAATCTGTAGGAGGACACCGGTGGCACGTACGAGCTGGTTCGACGAAAACGCGGGCTACGACGGCATTCAGGAGCGCGCGAGCAAGCTGGAATCGTTCACGAGCGCCCTCGCCGACGGCGAAGTCTCGCGCAACGAGCTGAGCGCGCAGGAGCAGCGGCTGCTGACGGCGATGCGCGGGCTGGAGGCCGCGCTGAACGACGACCAGCACGCCAAGGTGACCTCCGTGCTGGTCGAGCTCACCGCCTACAACATCATGCGGACGCTCCACGAGCTGCAGGCGGAGCGCGCCCGGATCGCGTTCGGCAAGCCGTAAGGGGCCAGACCCGGGTCTGACCCTTTACGGCCGCCGCGGACCCTTACCAGTAGAACCTCGGCGGCAGGATCGTCGCGTCGTTCTTCGCTGCGCCCGGCCGCGTCGTCCGGTACTGCTCGGATGACAGCACCACCTGGTCGACCGACACGCCGTCTTCTCGCGTCTGGATGCGCAGCCGCTGCCAGCCGCTCCTGGTGAACCGCACCGTCAGCGTGCCGATCGCGTCGCGCTGCCCCCACGCCTCGTCGCGCCAGCCCCAGCCCGAGACGCCGCAGCCGGAGCACTCTTCCAGGTTGACTTCGATGCCGGCGGAGGTCCCCGGTGCGATCGAACGGCCGGCCGAATCCACCGCATTGGTCAACTGCAGCCAGAGCGAATCGTTCGACCAGGCATTGCCGTCGGCCTTCAGCCGTACCCACAGCTTGTAGGTCTGCGTCGAGTCCGCGGCGAAGCCGACGTCGACGTAGTTCGCCGGCGCCGGGCTCGGGCTGGTGACCTTGGGCAGTCCGGCGTTCAGATCGTGCAGCGCCTTGCCGCTCGCGGCCGACGGATCGTCAACCACCCCCCAGTTGCCCCGTGCGGTCGTGTCCCATCCGGCGGCGCCGACGTGGAGGACGATCTCTTTCTCCGGCAGGATCGTGATCACGATCGATCCAGTGGCCGTGCCGCCGCGTCCGTCGCTGACCTCGACGAACACCTCGTGCTGCCCCGGCTCCATCAGATATCGCGGCCAGAAGAACGGAAACGTCCCGCTGTCGAATTCGCCGCGCGCATCGCGGAACGTGTATCTCAACTGGTGCAGATCCGGATCGTCGCCGTGCGCCCAGATCTCGTTCTGACTTCCGCCGTCGCCGAACTGTCCGCTGTACGGCAGGGTGAGGCCGGGTCCGATGTTGGCGGTCAGGCTGACCGTCGGCGCTGCGTTGTCGCTGCCTCTCTGGTTCAGGATCAACTCGACGGCGCCATGGTTGGATCCGCCAACCAGATCCGGCAGCCCGTCGCCGTTGAAGTCGGCCACCTCCCCCGGTGCGTAGAAGTCGAACCTCTCCTCGGCCTCGAACGTCCCGTCGCCGCGTCCCTTGAACAGGACGCCTGCGTGCGTCATCGCATCGAGGTGCCCGTCGGCCGTGAAATCGGCGATCGAGAGGCCCAGGCTGTATCCCGTGATCTTCAGGTAGGCGGGGGAGCCGAAGCCCGCCGGGCCGCCCAGCATCACCGCGACGTCCTCCTGGCTTTGCCAGTCGACCGATGATCCGGCGACGACGACGTCGAGGAAGCCGTCGTGATTGAGGTCGCCGAGATCGCTGTAGCTGATGCCGAGCAACGCGGGCGCGGCCGTCTCGCGAGGCGCGCTCAGGGTCCAGTTGCGATCGTTGAGACGGGTCACCACGCGCGCCGCGCGCGACGCGCCGCGATTGCCCGCGGTCACGAGATCCGGATCGCCGTCGCGGTCGACATCGCCGATCCTCAGCGTGAACGGAAACTCGTCGGCCGGATAATCCGCCGCGAGGGCGAACCCGCCGTTCCCGTCGCCGGCGAACAGGTGGATCCGCGTCGGTCCCGACCACTCCGTCTGGCCGACCAGGACGATGTCGGCGCGGCCGTCGAGATTGAGGTCCGCGGTTTCGATGCTCAGCGCGTGCAGCGAGGTCGCGACCGTGCGCCGTCCCGGGAAATTGCCGCGCCCATCGCCCATGAAGACGCCGAGGCGGCTCGGCCCGCTGATGCTCGACCCTTGCGACACGGAGACGATGTCCGGATGCCCGTCACGATTGGCGTCCAACTCCACCACATCGACGCCGTATTCCCCCAGCCGCAGGTCGCTGCCGTTGCCGAACCGGACGTGCAAGCCCTCCTCGCTCACGGCATCGAGCCGGCCGTCGTGATCGAAGTCCGCGATCGCGACGTCGTCGGCGCCCGAGGAGTTGTGGTCGCCGGGTCCCAGCCACTGCCGGCGGAACTTGAACGCCGCCTGCGGGAACGCGGTCACGTTCGACAGCACGGTGGCCGCCGCTACGTACTCGTTGGCGGTGGCGATGTCGATGCGTCCGTCGCGATCGAAATCCCCGACGGCAACCGCGCGGCTGCCGGTGCCGGCGGCCACGCTGACCGGCGCGCCAAATCGTCCGGCGCCGTCGCCAGGCGCGACCTGCACGGCGTTGGATCCGCGCGCAGCTGTCACCAGGTCCGGCGCCCCGTCGCGATTCAGATCGGCCGCCGCGATGCCGCGGGGCGAGCTGCCGCCGCTCGGGAACGTGCGGATCGAGAACCCGGCGCGCGTGTTGACGAGGGTGGTGATGTTGCTCGTTGCCGATCCGGCGGCGGCGACGTCAGGCCGTCCATCCTTGTCGAAGTCGCCGAGCGCGACGACGTTCAGCGCCGGCGTTCCCTGGACGTCCCAGCGCGTGAACGCGCCCGGGGCGGCGTCCGCGAAATGGAACGTCACGCCGATGTTGAAGGTGCCGCTCGACACCGTGACGAGGTCGGGCCGCCCGTCGAGGTTGAAGTCGGCGACGGCGACGCCCTGCGGATTGGCGGAGACGCCGAGGAAGATCACCGGACGCGGACCGCCGAACGAGCCCGCACCATCGCCGAACGCGATGCCCACGCGCGCGTTGGTGAACTCCGTGAACACCAGATCGGGATTGCCGTCCCGGTCGACGTCGGCGATCGTCACCCCCCGCGGATTCATGACGCCGCCTGCCGACAGCTTCCACTGCAACCGTCCGGTGCCATCGTTGTAGAGCAGGTCGATCGCGTCGCGGTCGGCGTTGGCCACCGCCACGTCGGGCGCGCCGTCCTTGTTGACGTCGGCGGCCGCGACGTCGAACGGGCCGCCGGGCAGCGGGATGAACGACGAGTCGTAGCCGCCGGCGCTCCCGCGGTTCATCAGCACGGAGATGCCGTCCGGATTGTTGTGCGCGGTCACGATGTCGAGCCAGCCGTCGCGATTGAAGTCCGCGCTGGCGATCCCTCGTGCGCTTGCCGTCGATGTGTGATCGTCACGCTGAAAAGTGAGCGGCTGAGCCGACGCGGTCCATGGAAGCAGCGCGAACGCGATGAAGGGAATCGAGCAACGCGCGACAGACATTGTGTAAGTCCTTCCACCCCCCGGCGGGGCGAGCGCGCGTGCTGCAATCGAGCAGCCAGCTCCGAGCGCAACCGTAAGGAGCGCAGCTGTTTACGAGCGCAGCCGTTCGAGGAGGGCGTTGAAGTCTGGGGGCAGCGGCGCTTCGAACTCGCACCGTGCGCCGTGCTGCGGATGATCGAACGCGAGCCGCCACGCGTGCAGCGCGTGACGCTCGAACTGGATCGGCCGGACGCCGTCGGGACCGAAGGTGTAGCGCTTCTCGCCGACCAGCGTGTGCCCGCGCAGCCGCGCCTGAACGCGGATCTGATTGCGGCGTCCGCTGTGCAGCCGCACTTCGATCAGCGAGGTGTCCCGATACCGCTCCCGCACCCGATAGTCGCTGACGGCTTCCTGCGCCCGCGGATCGCGCGGGTGCGTCTCTTTCTGGATCAGCGCCTTCTCGTCCCACACCAGGTGATCGCGCCAGCGCCCTTCGGCCGGCGAGGGATGGCCGTAGACGACGGCGAGGTACACGCGCTCGGCTGCGCGGCGCTTGAACTGCGCCTTGAGCCGCGCCTGCGTGCCGGCGTCCTTGGCGAACACCACCAGCCCCGACGTGTCCTGATCGATGCGGTGGACGACGAGCGGCCTGCGCTTGCCGAAGCCGCGAAGGTAACGCTCGAGCTCGCTCTGAACCGACGGGGCCGCCGCCTTCCGCTCGAGCGGGACGGTAAGCAGCCCCGCAGGTTTGTCGATCACGATCAGGACGGCGTCCTCGAAGAGGATCTCGAGATCGCCGACCGCCTGGGGTCCGCCGCGCTGCGGCTTCGCGCTGCCCGGCCGATCCATCCAGACGCGAACCGCGTCGCCGGCGCCGACGCGGCGGGCGGCATCGGCGGCGGTCATCTCGGCGCCGTTGACGAAGACCTTGCCGCGCTCCAGCGCCGCGAAGGCCCTGGCGCGCGAGCCGATCCGGTCCGCCGACGCGAGGAACTTGTCCAGGCGCAGGCCGGCATCCGCCGGTCCGACCGGCCACTCGGTATCTGCCATCAGCACCCGTACGTTACAATAGGAGGTTGCTCCTATGATTTCAGTCAGTAACGTGTCGATGCGCTTCGGTTCGAAGATCCTGTTCGAGGACGTGACCACCACGTTCTCGGCCGGGCGGCGGTACGGCCTCACCGGGCCGAACGGAGCGGGGAAGTCCACCTTCATGAAGCTGCTCACCGGCGAGCTGCCGCCGCAGCAGGGGACGGTGGTCCGGCCCGAGAAGCTGGGCGTGCTGCGGCAGGACCAGTTCGCGTTCGATCAGTACCGGGTGATCGACGCCGTCATCATGGGCAACGCGCGGCTGTGGAAAGCGCTCGACGAACGCGAGCAGCTCTACGCGATCAGCGACATGACCGACGAGCAGGGCATGCGCCTCGCCGAGCTCGAGGGGATCGTCGGCGAGGAGGACGGCTACACGGCCGAGAGCGACGCCGCGGTGCTGCTCGACGGCCTCGACATTCCCGAGCCGCTGCACGGCCGGAAGATGTCCGAGCTGCAGGGCGGACAGAAGGTCCGCGTGCTGCTGGCGCAGGCCCTCTTCGGCGGGCCGCAGGCGCTGCTGCTCGACGAGCCCACCAACCACCTCGACCTCGAATCGATCCACTGGCTGAGCGATTTCCTGAACCGCTACGCCGGCACGCTGATCGTGATCTCGCACGACCGCCATTTCCTGAACGGGATCTGCACGCACATCGCCGACATCGACTACCAGACGATCATCACTTACACCGGCGGCTACGACGACATGGTCCTGGCCAAGACGCAGATCCGCTCGCGCGTCGAGTCCGAGAACGCCCAGCGCGAGAAGAAGATCGCGCAGTTGAACGACTTCATCGCGCGGTTCTCGGCCGGCACCCGCGCCAGTCAGGTGCAGGCGCGGCGCAAGGAAGTCGAGCGGCTGCAGACGACCGAGCTGGCCCGCTCCAACATCCAGCGGCCGTACATCAACTTCAAGCAGGCGCGCCCCTCGGGCCGCATGGCGATCGAGATCAAGAACGTCAGCAAGGGGTTCGAGAACCACCCCGTGATCGACGGCTTCGACGCGATCGTCAATCGCGGCGAGAAGATCGTCATCGCCGGCCGCAACGGCGTCGGCAAGACGACGCTGCTCAAGGCGCTGCTGTCGGATGCGCCCGGCGCGATCGGTACCTCGCCGAACGACATCGACGGGGGATCGGTGCGCTGGGGCCACGAGGCGTCCGTCGGCTACTTCCCGCAGGACCACACCGGGGTGATCGAAAAGGGGATGACCGCGGTCGAGTGGCTGCACCAGTTCGATCCGGACGCGGCGCGCCAGGACATCCACGGACTGCTCGGACAGATGCTGTTCAGCGGCGAGGAAGGACTGAAGCCGACCCACGCGCTGTCCGGCGGCGAGACCGCGCGCCTGCTGTTCTGCCGCATCATGCTGCAGAAGCCGAACGTCCTGGTGTTCGACGAGCCGACCAACCACCTCGACCTCGAGTCGATCAACGCGCTGAACATCGCGCTGCAGAAGTTCGAGGGCACCGTGCTGCTGGTCACGCACGACCAGGACCTGATGGAAGAGGTCGGCACGCGCGTCTGGTACCTGGAGCCGGGCAGGATCACGGACTTCAAAGGTACCTATGAAGAATTCAGCTCGTCCGTCGTCTGAACCCCGGCTGTCCGCGAAAAAGGGGTCAGACCCGGGTCTGACCCCTTCTGTCCTCGCGGCAGGACAGGACGCAGGTTCTGCCGGGTTTGCCGGACTTGGCCTGTCGCAGGATCTGCTCGCCGCGATCACCGGTCTCGGTTACGAAGAACCCACCCCGGTGCAGCGCGAGACGATCCCGCTGCTGCTGGCGGGGACGGATCTGCTCGCGCAGGCCGCCACCGGCACGGGGAAGACGGCGGCGTTCGCGCTGCCGATGCTGCAGCGGATCGCCGAGGCCGGCGACGCGGGCCGCCGGCAGCCGTCGGGGCTGATCCTCGTGCCGACGCGCGAGCTGGCGATGCAGGTCGCGGAGGCGGTGCACAAGTACGCCCGCGGCACCGGCCTGACGGTGCTGCCGCTCTACGGCGGCGCGCCGATGCCCCAGCAGATTCGCACCCTCGACCGCGGCGCCTCCGTCGTCGTCGCCACCCCCGGACGCGCGCTCGATCACATCCGCCGCGGGACGCTCGCCCTCGATCGGCTGCGCCTGCTGGTGCTCGACGAGGCGGACGAGATGCTCGACATGGGATTCGCCGAGGATCTCGACGCCATCCTCGAAGCGACGCCGGCGGCGCGGCAGACGGCGCTCTTCTCGGCGACCATGCCGGCGCGGATCCTGGCGATTGCGAACCGGCACCTGAAGGATCCGGCGCGCGTCGCCATCGCGCGCGAGAAGCCCGCCTCCGGCGTGCCGCGCGTGCGGCAGATCGCCTACCTCGTCGCCCGCGCGCACAAGGCCGCGGCGCTCGAGCGCGTGCTCGAGACCGAGAACGCCGGGTCGGCGCTGGTCTTCTGCCGCACCCGGCTGGAGGTCGACACGCTCGTCGAGACGCTGAACGCGCACGGCCACAGCGCCGAGCCGCTCCACGGCGGGATGGAGCAGCGGCAGCGCGATCGGGTGATGACGCGGTTCCGGGAAGGGAAGACGGATCTGCTCGTGGCCACCGACGTCGCGGCGCGCGGCCTCGACATCGAGCGGCTCTCGCACGTCATCAACTACGACGTGCCGAACTCGGCGGAGACCTACCTCCACCGGATCGGCCGTACCGGCCGCGCCGGCCGTGAGGGGACGGCAATCACGCTGGTCGAGCCGCGCGAGCACCGCCTGGTGCGCAGCATGGAAGCGGTCACCAAGCAGAAGATCGAGATCGCACCGGTTCCAACCGTGGCCGATCTCCGTGCGCGGCGGCTCGAGCTGACGCGTGCGTCGCTGCGCGAGCAGCTGCTCGCCGGCGATCTCGAGCACACGCGGGTGGTGGTGGAGTCGCTCGCCGCGGAGTTCGACATCGTCGACGTGGCGGCCGCGGCGGTGAAGCTCGCGCACGCCGCCGTCGCCGGCGATCGCGAGGATCAGGAGATTCCGTCGGCCACCGCCGCACCTTCTCCGGCAGGCCGGGGCGGTGAGGCGCGGCCGCTCAAGCCGGCCCGCGGGCGGCTGCCGCGCGAACGTGGACGCGTGGAGCCCGGCGACATGGTGCGGCTGTTCGTCGGCGCCGGGCGCCGCGGCGGGATCCGTCCCGGGGATCTGGTGGGGGCCATCACCGGCGAGTCCGGACTCGACTCGCGCTCCATCGGCGCGATCGAGATCAACGACGCGTTCTCGCTGGTCGAAGTGCCGCGCGATCGCGCCGACGAGGTCATTACTGCGCTGCGGGGGACCAAGCTGCGCGGGCAGAAGGTCACCGTCCGTCACGAACGGTAGTCCGGCGGCCTGAACCGTTCGGGAACCGGTCTCGGGTGTTCCACTTGGCCGGGCGGCGACGACGGGGACTTCAATTCGGCACCCGCCACGGCCGGCGACACGGGCTCGTTCGATGGAACGCCCGCTGCCGGCGTCGTGCAGCGATCCGAGTCAGGAGTTGGCTAGATTGCCGCCGGTGCGAGACGGGCAGGGATGCGTGCGCCTCTGGACAGCCGCACGATGGGAATGTGCGCCGTCGCAGGACACGTCGATAACAGTTCCGTCGTTTCGCGCACCTGCTCCTCGCCGAGCGAGGCGGCGACGAGAATCAAATCGGGCAGATGACACGACGCCTTGACGATAGTTTCGAACACCGTCCGGGCAACGGCGACGCGAAACCCGCGATGCTGCAACTGGCGCAGTCGGCGCGACCGCGACGCGGCATCCGCATCGGCGACGAGGGCGAGCGGGAGACCAACGGCCGCCGCCTGGCGACCGCGTAAGTTTGCCGTCTCAACCGTCTGCAATTCGGACATCGATCCGCCCCTTTGCGAGTTCCGGCGCGTCGCACAGCAAAAACGGCGCCGGAAAATGCAGCCCGCCAGCGGGCCTCAGCCTCCGCCTACGACCGCAGCATGCGATTGATCCCGACCGCGACGATCGCGCCGGCGACCGCGGCAATTGCGTCGAGGTCGGTGGCCTGGTGGAACGGATCGAAAAAGGCGAGCAGCAGCATGCTGGCGACCGCGCCGCCGATGGCGCACGCCGCGATCTCGATGACAACGAGTCCGCGGCCTCGCGGACATCGGTGCCCGTCTGTAAGGTGGCCCTTGCAGCGGGGACAGGTCGCCATGTCTCAGCGTATCGGCCGGGACGGGCGCCGCAATAACAGAATCAGTCCCAGCAGCACGACTCCGAGCGAGAAGATGTGTGCAACCGTGAGCGGCCCCAGCACACGGGTGTTGACCCGCAGGAACTCCAGCAGGAAGCGGAATCCCCCGACCCCGACGAAGTAGCGCCCGAGCACCACGCGATCGTCGACCTTCACGCGCCGCCAGCGGATCAACATCCACGCGAACACGCCGAGGAAGATCGCTTCGTAGATCTGCGTCGGATGGACGCGCTCGGTGGTCGGCGGCAGCCCTTCTGGGAACGCGATACCCCACGGAAGGGAGGTCGGATGCCCATAATCGTCGCCGACCAGGAAGCAGCCAATCCGTCCGAGAAGCTGTCCGACGGCCAGCGCCGGCGTCGCGGCCGAGAGCACCGTGACGACCGGCCATCGCTTCGCCAGTATCGTCGCGTATCCAGCCAGCAGGCCGCCGGCAAAGCCGCCGAACCAGCTCATCCCGCCGCGATCGAGCAGCAGTCCGAGGAACGTGCCCTCGTCCAGATGCTCGAAGACGTAGAGCAGTTTCGCGCCGGCGAGCCCCCCCACCAGCCCGTAGATTGCCGCGTCCATCGCCGCTTCGGGCAGTCTGCTCCGGGCGATCTCGCGGCGGAACACCCACAGGCCGGCCAGCGCGCCGAGCGCAACCAGGACGCCGAAGCTGGTGACTTCGAAGGATCCGATTCGGAACAGGACGGGGAACACGCCGCTTCAGATTACCGCAGCGAGAGGACGTTCCCGCGGACGCCGCCTGCCGGGTGCCGGAGGCTCACGCACCCACCGGCTTCTGCCCGGCGAGGAAGCGATCGACGCGGCCGGCGACGTCCTTCAGGTACGCCGCATCGCCGCCGGACACCTCGGTGGTCACGTAGCCGGCGTACTTGATCTCGTCCAGCGCGCGCCGCACCTCGATCCAGTCGATGTCCCCCTCGCCAATCGGTTTCCAGGCGAACGTGCCGTTGCGGCGGTCCAGCGTGAAATCCTTCAGGTGCACTTTGACGATCCGCGAGCCCAGCGTGCGGATCCAGTCCTGGGGGAAGGCGAACAGGACGACGTTGCCGACGTCGAAGTAGGCTTTGACGAACGGCGAGTCGAACTCGTCGACGTAGCGCGCGAACTCGATCGGGCTCAGCAGGAACTTGTTCCAGACTTCCTCGACGGCGATGACGATCTTCCGGTCGCGCGCGATCGGCAGCAGCCGCTCGCGGATGACGCGCTGCGATCGCGTGTAGGCATCGCGATAGCCGGTCGTCGCATCGACGACAGCGGGGACGAGCAGGACGGCGTCCGCTCCCCACAGCGCCGCGTTCTTCAGCGAGGTTTCCATCCCGGCGACGCTCTTGGCGACCACCTCGGGATCGCCGCTCGAAAGCGGGAACCGCCAGTGATCCATGTTCATCACGGAATGAATGCGGAGGCCCGCCTTCGCGGCGGCTTCCTTGATCTCCGCCGCTTCCTCGTCGCGCGCCACCGTCTGCATCTCGATCGCGTCGAAGCCGGCGGCGCGCGCCATCGCAAAGCGCTGCGCGTAGGGGGCCTCGCGCGGGAGCATGTTGATCAGGATCGACTTGCGAATGCCCGGGCCGGGCGGTTGCGGCGGCGCCGCGGCCCCGGGCCGCGCCGCAAGCACCGGAGCCGCGGTCGCGGCCAATGCGGTCCCCAGCGTCTTCATGAATGTTCGGCGGTCGTTCATGGCAGCCTTATACTACGTTCCCCAGCCGGCGCAGCCGAATATCGCGCAGCGCCGACTTCGTCTTCCACGACGCGACGCCGAGCGGTTTCGAGTGCTCCATCTCGAGCCTGATGTCGATCCTGTTGCCCTTCAGATCCTGGTTGATGATCTGGCGATCGTCGAGCCAGACCTCGATTCTCGCGGGCGTGACGCGGAGGCGGACGTTGTACCAACGGCCGTTCTCGAACTCCATCGATTGTGACGTCTCGTTCTCCGACGCGTCCTGGCCGTTGATGCTCGACAGCCCGACGACAGACCCGCCCCAGCCGCCGAGAATCAGCGAGCAGAACGAGCCGTCGACGGGGAAGGTGACGCCGGCGAAGAAGTCGCGCCCCTCGACGCGCATCGCCTGCAGGGCGATCTCGTAGTTGGTCGTCGGCAGCGGGGCGCCGGCCCAGGTGACGCCGGTCATGTTCTTGCCGGTCTCGAGGACGATCCGGCCGTCCTCTACCTTTACGGCCCCTCCGCCGCTGAATTTGCCGGGCTGCCAGTTGGTCAGCGTCCGCCCGTCGAAGAGCGGCTGCCACTGCGCCTCCGGTTGAGCCAGCGCCAACGCGGCCAGTACTGCCAGTACAGGAATCCTCATGCCGCGATTCTAGTTTGGTATCATCCGCCTTTATGGCGACCACACCGAAGAAAGACGCGAACAAGATCGAACGGCGCGATTTCCTCAAGCAGACGGGCACGGTCGCGGGCGTCCTTGCCGCCGGGTTCCCCGGCATCATCTCCGGCCAGACGGTCACCAATGCCGTCAAGGTCGGCCTGATCGGCGCCGGCGGGCGCGGCAGCGGTGCGGCTGGTCAGGCGCTGACCGCCGACCCGAACAACGAACTGACCGCCATCGCGGATATCGACGATCAGATCGTCGAAGCGGCGGCGACGCGGCTGAAGGGCAGCCAGCGGTTCGGAGACCGCGTCAAGATCGAGCGGACCTACGCCGGGCTCGACGCCTACGAGAAGGTGATCAACAGCGGGGTCGACGTCGTGCTGCTGGCGACGCCTCCCGGATTCCGGCCGCAGCATCTGACGGCGGCGGTGAACGCGAACAAGCACGTCTTCTGCGAGAAGCCGTGCGCGACCGACTCGCCCGGCGTGCGCGCCGTCATGGCGGCGCAGAAGCTGGCGCAGACCAGGAACCTGGCGCTGGTCTCGGGATTCTGCTGGCGCTACAGCAACATGATCCAGGAAGCGGTCCAGCAGATCCGCAGCGGCGCCATCGGCCGGCTGGTGTCGCATCATTCGACCTACTACACGAATCCGGTGAAACCCATGCCGCCCGAGAGCGCACGCCCCACCGGGATGAGCGACATCGAGTGGCAGATTCGCAACTGGTACAACTTCACGTGGCTCTGCGGCGACAGCCTGGTCGAACAGGCCGTGCACAACGCCGACAAGATCATGTGGATCATGAACGATCAGCCGCCGGTGAGCGCCGTCGCGGTGGGCGGGCGTGCCGTTCCGGCGAACGGCGGCAACATCTACGATCACTTCAGCGTGAGCTACGCGTTCCCGAACAACTACCGCGTGTCGCTCGTCAACCGCCAGGCGACCGGCTGCTTCAACGGGACGCTGGACTACGTCATGGGCACCGAGGGCACGCTGCTGCTCGGCTCCGGACCGCCGCGCATCGAAGGGCCCGACGGCCAGATCAAGTGGCAGTTCCAGGGCGAGGCGAACGACATGTATCAGCAGGAACATGACGTCCTCTTCGCCTCCATCCGCGCCGGCAAGCCGAAGAACGACGACCTGAACCTGGCGACCAGCACGCTGCTCGCCATCATGGGGCGTCAGGCCGCGTACACCGGGCAGCAGGTCACCTGGGAGCAGGCGCTGAATTCGCAGGTGAGCCTCGTGCCGGATCCGATCGACTGGAAGGGGAAGCACGAGGTGCCTGGCCTGGCGATTCCGGGCCGCTCGACTGTCGTTTAGATCCGAGGGGCTTTGCCCCTCGGACTCCCCTGCACGCTCTCTCGCGCGCCGCTTCGCCGGCGCGCTCCGTTCGCGTGGCTTCGTTCGCTACGCTCACTCGCAACGCGGGAACCACGTCCGCTTCATGAGATAGATTCTAGTGAAACCAGCCCTCGGTACCGCATTCCTGCTGAGTCTCTCGATGGCGGCCTTGACGCTCGCTAAAGCTGCAGCGGACACGCCGGCATTTCAGCCAGCCGAGAAGCCGGCCGATGCGAAGGAGCTGGCGGTCGTCCAGAAGATCCGCGCGCGGATCGAAGAGAAGGCGGCGAAGGCTGGCGCGGGACGCGCAGCCGCCTATAAGGTCACCATCCCGAACACGACAGTCAGCTACGGCATGGCCCCGATCCCCGCTGGCGAGTTCCTCATGGGATCCGCGGGGCCGGATGCGGCGCCCGACGAGCAGCCGCAGCACACGGTGAAGCTCGATGCGTTCTGGATGCAGACGCACGAGGTCACGTGGGACTCGTATCTGATGTTCATGTTCGCCGACCAGGCGAAGGAGACCGATCGACCGGATGCGATCGTGGACGCGCTCAGCCGTCCGACCGCACCGCATCTCGAGATGAGCTTCGGGCGCGGCAACAACGGATTTCCGGCCATCAGCATGACGCAGCACGCCGCGAACAAGTACGCGCAGTGGCTCAGTGCGAGGACAGGCGAGTACTACCGGCTGCCGACCGAGGCGGAGTGGGAGTACGCCTGCCGCGCGGGCGGTCCCGGGATTCCCACGGCACAGCTCGGTGACTACGCCTGGTTCCTCACGAACTCGCCGACGGCGAATTTCTCCGGCGGGACCTATCATCCGATCGGCACGAAGAAGCCGAACGCGTGGGGCCTCTACGACATGCTCGGCAACGTGATGGAGTGGACGCTCGATCAATACAAGCCGTACGCGAACGCCGCGGCAGAGAATCCCTGGGTCAGATCGACCACCTCGTACCCGCATGCCGTTCGCGGCGGATCGTGGAACGATCCGGCCGCGAAGGTGAGCTGCACCGCGCGGGTCGCGTCGCAGGCGGCGTGGAAGATGCTCGATCCTCAGCTGCCCAAGAGCGTCTGGTACATGACCAACGCGCAGTGGCTCGGGTTTCGTCTCGTCCGCCCCGCGAAACTCCCGACCGCGGAAGACATGTACCGCGCGTGGAACAACGGCGTAGAGGTGGATCCGTACTAGATGACCCGCGTGGTTCCGGCGCTGTGCCTGTCGGTCGCCGTGCTGGCCGGCGCACCGCGGGAGCTGCACCGGTACGAGGCGGTCGAGCCCCTGATGGGCACCCTCGTGCGCGTCACCGTCTATACGCCGGACGAGCAGACCGCGAAGACCGCCTTCCGCGCCGCCTTCGATCGTCTCCGCGATCTCGACGGCATCCTCTCCGACTACGAACCGGGCAGCGAGCTGAATCGGATCGCGAAGACGGCTGCGGGCCGCGCCGCGCGGGTGAGCGAGGACCTGTTCACGGTGCTCCGTGCCTCTCAGGACCTTGCGGCCGCGACGGGCGGCGCCTTCGACGTCACGCAGGCGCCGGTCATTCGACTGTGGCGCGAGGCGCGACGGACCGGACGGATGCCCGATGCTGGCGCGTTGCGGGACGCAGCCGCGCGCACCGGTTTCCGCAAGCTCCGCCTGGACGGGGAGCGGCGCACGGTCCGGTTCGACACGGCCGGCATGGCGCTGGACGTCGGCGGCATCGGCAAGGGGTACGCGGCGAGCGAGGCGATCGCGGCGCTCGGCGCGCGCGGCGTCCGCAGCGCGCTGGTGGCGGTGAGCGGCGATTTGGCATTCAGCGACGCGCCGCCAGGCGAGCGAGGCTGGCGCATCGGCGTCCACTCCGGTGATCCGGCCGTGCTCGGTGTTCCCGCCGTGCTGGAGTTGACCAACGGCGCGGTGTCGACGGCCGGGAGCAGCGAGCAGTACGTCGACATCGGCGGGCGCCGCTACTCCCACATCATCGACCCGTCGTCCGGCATGGGGCTGCCCGGCGGCGTCACGGTCACCGTCGTCGCACCGCACGGTCTCGAGGCGGACGGACTCGACACCGCGGCGAGCGTTCTCGGCGTCGAGCGCGGCCTCGCCCTCGTCGAGTCGCACTCGGATGCCGCGGCCCTGTTCCTCGAGCAGACGAGCACGGGGATCCGCGTCCGGCAGTCCTCGGCCTTCGTGAGACTTGCCGCGGCGAGACGCCCCGTTCCCGATCGCTGATTCCCCGTCCTCGATCGCCGGTTGAGGTGCCGGCGCCGTATACTGCCGCGCATGACACCATCGCGCGCGCAGACAGCGACGGTGCCGCTCGGCCTGATCCTCGCGGCGGCGATCGCGGTGCTGACGAGCGATCGTCCCCTCGCGCAGCGGCAGCCGCTCGCCCCCGCGGATTTCGACGGCGACGGCCGGACGGACGTCGCCGTGTTCCGCCCGTCGACCAGCGTCTGGCACATCCTGCGCAGCTCCGACGGCGGCGAGACGCAGGCGTACTGGGGCACGCCGTTCACCGATCAACCCGCACCGGGCGACTACGACGGCGACCGGCGCGCCGACTTCGCGTTCTTCTGTCCCCCGGACGGCTACTGGTACATCACGCACAGCGCGACGGGCCAGCCGCATTACGTGCTCTGGGGCAACTTCACGCACACGCAGGTGGCCGCCGACTACGACGGCGACGGCCGGACCGACATCGCGTTCTTCAATCCGGGCGACGGCTTCTGGTACATCATCGAGAGCGCCACCGGCGCGGCGCGCTACGTCTACTGGGGCACCGTCGCGGATCGCGCCACGCCCGGCGACTACGACGGCGACGGCAAAGCGGATCCGGCGTTCTACCGTCCGCGCACCGGCATGTGGCATCTCACGCTGAGCGCGAGCGGCCTCACGAGAGAGATCCTGTGGGGGCAGCCCGGCGGCACGGACGAACCGGTGCCGGGCGACTACGACGGCGACCGCATCACGGATGTCGCGTTCTTCCGCCGCGCCGACGGCTTCTGGTACATCCTGCTGTCGAACGCAGGGCAGTACCGCCCGCACTACATCTCGTGGGGCGGCGGCCCGGCGGACCTGCCCGTCATCGGCGACTACAACGGCGACGGCCGGACGGACCCGGCGTTCTTCCGTCCGTCGGACGGGTACTGGTACATCCTGCCGAGCGGCAGCGGACCGCAGTACGTCCGGTGGGGTGCGACCGGCGATCAACCGGTGCCGCAGAATTCGCCGCCGGGGCTCCAGTGCGGCACGATCGAGATCCCGTGCTGATCGGGGACCGGGAAGCGGCAAGCGGGCCGCGCATTTTCGATCGTGCTACGATCGCAGGCTGCGTGACCTGGTAGCTCAGTGGTAGAGCATGTGACTTTTAATCACAGGGTCGTGGGTTCGATCCCCACCCGGGTCACCACGATTTTCTGAGGAATCTCGCAGTTTCCACTCTCCACGACAAAGCGCCGCGCCGCCGATTTGCAACGGATTTGCAACGGCGGCCGGCGCTGTCCTTCCTGCCCCTCCTTCTCGGTCCTCGCGATGCTTTCCTGCCGGAGAGGGGCGCGCATGCCAGTAGTTGGCACGTTCGTCAGGGCGGACCGTCCGCTGCGCTGGCCGGCATCCTGCGAGTGCTGCCATCGCGATATCACGCCCCCGTACTACTTCCTGGCGCCGCCGGTCTGACCCGGGCGCCGGGGTCGAGGTACTGCCGCTCCATCCGGCGCCCGACTTCGATTCCCATCAGAAACGCGGCGGCCTCACGGCCGACCGCCTGCAGGTCGTAGATCGTCCTGGCGTCCGTCAGCAGCGGCCGGAAGTGGGGCGGCAGCTGGTCGGCAATCCCTGACGTTCTCACGGTCTGACCATCTGTAGGAGAAAAGGCGACTTGACGGGTTCCGTGACGACGCCCAGAGTGATGCGGGTTGCAAAGGAGGCGTTCGATGATCACTTGGTTTGTGGTGGCCGTATCGAGGACAGGCCTGTTGTCTCGAGTCGTAGGGGCCGTCGCGATCATGCTCCTTCTGGCTCCAATGGTGAACGCGCGCCAGACGTGCGTCACGGTTGGCAACGTGTCGGATGAGTCGACTCCCCGCAATTTGCGAGTTCAAGCTAGTACCACGGCGCAATCGAGCTGCAACGGCCGTACAGTCCAAGTCTTCGCTCGGATTTCGGGCGGCGTCTCGTATACCTGTGCGACGCAAAACTATCAGTCATACTGTTATGACATCCAGACAGATTCCAATGCGATCACGCAGGCGTATAGGTCGTCGTACGGGACCGCGGGGTATTCCACCGTCCACAAATTCCGGGACGGTGACGTCGAGTACCAAGACATCGCGCCGACAGATCCACCAGCCCTGTTGAACGCGGGTGAGCCGGATCCCGAAGAGGCCTGCGAAGCGGCGTACAATAACTGGATTGAACCTGATGGTCCCTGCGAGTACAACCCTGACGGTGAGGGGTCGCCGATCGTTATCGCGACTGGAGGCGACAGCGCCTACAAACTGACCTCTGCAGCGCAGGGTGTATTGTTCGACCTGAACTCAGACGGCGCGCTTGAATGGACGGGATGGACGGAAGCAGATAGCGAGGTGGCTTTTCTCGCGCTAGATCGCGACGGCGATGGCCGGATTACCAGCGGTCGCGAGCTGTTTGGCAACTTCACGCTGCCGGGGGTCGGGAATGGGTTTGCGGCGCTGCGGCGAATGAATCTTGCAGAGAACGGCGGGCGGGAGCGTGCATCGGTGTCGTCTGAGGACCCGTTGTTCGCCCGGCTCCTTCTGTGGACCGATCGCAATCACAACGGCATCAGCGAACCCAATGAGCTTCGTCCAGTTGGCGAAAAGATAACGGACATAGGGCTGTCGTACAGCGACCACAAGCGTCGAGACGGGCACGGTAACGAGTTCCGCTATATGGGTTGGGTTCACGTGCGGACGGCGCCCGGTCGGAATAAAGCCAAGGGACCCGAAGAAGAACAGTTGCGGTATCGCCAAGTGTACGACGTCTTTTTTACCCGCAAGTAGCGTCGAGGGTGGCCGCTGAGCGGACTACCGGCGGCGTAGGGTCCCCCGCAGATCGCGCGCCGCGACAGGCCATCGGATTGTGAGGTCCTGTTTTGACGATCGAGGAATCGTCGTCATGAGGCGGTCGATCTGCCTCACCTACCGTTGACGACTATCCAGGCGTGGCTCGGTCATGCGAACCTTTCGCAGACCTCGACATACCTGCAGGCGCACACGATCGGCCAGGGCGACATCATGCGTAAGCACGACGAGCGGCGAGCCGCTTTGCAACGGCTTGCAACGGCCGCCGTGAAACGCGGGAAAAATCGGGCACAGGATGGCACGGCGCGGGAAGTTCGACCGCGTAAAACCGAGGGAACATCAGGTGCAATGAGTTCGGTGAGACTTTTAATCACAGGGTCGTGGGTTCGATCCCCACCCGGGTCATTTCTTGCCGCTCCGTTGCGCTCGCGCTTTGCTGGCCGATGCGCGATTCGGGATCCGCGATCCGCGATTCGGGATTCGGGATTCGGGATCAGCGATCAGGGATTAGGGATTCGCGTCTGCCTCAGAGTATTCGCTGTCCGAGCGCCGAAGACGCCAGTTCCGCGCCGAGGATTGCCGTCATGTTGCGGTCGTCGAGCACGGGGTTCACTTCGACCAGGTCGAGCGCCCGCAGCAGGCCGGAGTCGGCGACCATTTCCATGACCATGTGCGCCTCGCGATAGTCGAGGCCTCCCTTCACCGGCGTGCCGACGCCCGGCGCGATCGCCGGATCGCACACGTCGAGATCGAACGACACGTGGAGCCCTCCTGCGTCGCGGCCGGCGATGGCGATCGCCTGTTCGACCGTCTGCGCGATGCCGTGGCGATCGATGTCCTTCATGGTGAACACGTGGACGCCGGACTCGCGGATCCGGCCCTTCTCGCGCTCGTCGAGGTTGCGGATGCCGATGAGCACGGTGCGGTCGGGCGTCACCTTGGGGGAGAAGCCGCCGATGCGGGCGAGCTCCGCCGGCTCGGAGCCGAGCAGCGCGGCGAGCGGCATGCCGTGGACGTTGCCGCTGCCCGACGTCGCCGGCGTGTTCATGTCGCCGTGCGCGTCGACCCAGATCAGTCCCAGCGGCTTGTCGTACCGGCGGATGAAGTCGGCCGTGGCCGCCACCGAGCCGGCCGCCAGGGAGTGATCTCCGCCGAGCACGAGCGGGATCCCGCCCTTCTCGAGCACCGCGAGCGACGTCTTATAGAGCCGCTCGCAGACGCGCGCGATCTCGCGGATGTATTTCTTGCTCGGATCGCCGAACGCCTTCGTCTCGGGGATGGGGGCGACGAGATCGCCGGCGTCGGCGACCGTCATCCCCAGACCGGTGAGACGCTCGCCCAGACCGGCGATGCGGAACGCGGAGGGTCCCATGTCGACGCCGCGGCGGTTGCCGCCAAGATCGAGCGAGACGCCGATGATGTGTACGGGCCGGGCCATGGCCTCCTAGGATACGGTATTTGACGTGTCCCCTAAGATACTGATAATCTGGAGTTTGCGGTGGCGAGCCCGTCCGTATGGGGCGGTCCGGACGCTGCCGGAGTGAAGGAGTCGAGGATGAAGCGCTTCGAGGTCGGGGCTCGTGTCGTGGAACCGACCTACGGACTCGGGTCCGTCATTGCCGTCGAAGACGCGTATACGCGCGTGCAGTTCGACGAGCATGGTGTCAAGAAGTTCATGACGAGCATGTCGAAGCTCGAGCCCAGCAACGAGCCGGTCCCGCCGGGACTGCGCAGCGGCAAGCCGCGCAAGAAGCGCACCGTCAAGGCGAAGGCTGCCGTGCCTGTGGCGGCCGCCGCCGAAGAGTAGTCGCGCCCGCCGCTCCTAGCGCTTCAACGACAGCGAAATCCCTTCGCCTGACGGCGCCACGATCGTCGTCCAGAGCGACGGGTTCCGCTGGATGGCATCCAGGAAGTCGCCCATCTCGCTGCGCTTGTTCACCACGTTGTGCGCGGTGAAGATCCCTCCCTTGTCCAGCCGCGGATAGACCGTGTCGAAGAACTTCTTGTAGTCGCGCTTCCAGGCGTCGAGGAAGACGAAATCGAACGTGCCCTGCAGCTTGGGGATCTCCGCGAACGCGTCGCCCGCGACCACCTGGACGATGTCGCTGAAGCCGGCGCGCTTGACGTTGTCGGCGAGCTCCCGGGCGCGCACCGGATCGTACTCGATTGTCACCAGCCGCCCGCCGGTGGCGCGCAGCCCCTGCGCCATCCAGATCGCGCTGTAGCCGCTGGCGCCGCCGATCTCCAGCACGCGCTTGCGGTTCGTCGACGCGATCATCAGCCGCAGGAACCGTCCGTCCTCTTCCGACACGGCGAGCTGTCCCTTGTCCTTCGCGCGGATGTCCGCGAGGATCCTGTTGACGTCCGGCGCCTGCGCCAGGGCCGAGCCGCACAGCAGCACCGCGACGGTGACGATCGAGCACGCGAGTTTCATCAGCCCAGTCTACAGCCTGCGCCTCTCCGTGAGTGCGTCCGTGACCGCCGCCGCGACCCGCCGTCCATCAGCCACGCAATCCGGGATGCCGACGGCGCGGAAGCCGCTGCCGGCGACGAAGACACGGTGCGGCGCGAGGCGGCGCTCGATCTCCGCCACGCGATCCAGGTGGCCGACAACGTGCTGGGCGCCGGCGCGAGGCCAGCGATAGGCGCGGGCGAGCGACGGCGCGGCGGTGATGCCCATGACGTCGCGCAGATCGCGGCGCACGATCGCGATCAGGTCGTCGTCGGGAAGCTCTGCGACCGCCGGGTCGTGGGCGCCGCCGACGAACGCGCGCAGCAGCGCGGTGCCGTCAGGGGCGCGGTCTTCCCACTTCGACGACACCCACGTGCACGCCGTGATGCGGACGGCGGAGTAGCGGCGCGAGACGACGAAGCCGGTGCCGTCGAGCGGATGCGGCACGCTGGCGCGCGGCCACGCCAGCGCCACCGATGCGGTCGAGACGTACGGCACCGTCGCGGCGAGCGCCGCGGCGTCCGCGTCCAGCGGCGCGATCAGCGGCGCCGCCGCGTGCGCCGGCAGCGCCAGGATGGTGCATCCGGCGTCGATGTCGGCAAGCGAGCGGACGGAGGCGTTGAATTCGATGGTGCCCGGCGGCAGCGAGCGTACGAGCGCGTCCACGAGCGTCGACATGCCGCCGCGAAGCGAGGAGAATCCGGCGTCGCCGCCGCGCGGCGCGGCCGGGATCGTCACACGTCCGTGCTCGCGCTCGCGTGCGACCAGCGACGGAAACAGCGACCGCATCGAGAGCTGTTCGATATCGCCCGCGTGAATGCCGCCGAGCAGCGGCTGCGCGATCAGATCGACCGCCTCGTCGCCGAAGCGGCGCCGGAAGAACGCGCCAACCGCCTCGTCGTCATCGCCGCGGCGCGGCGGGATTGTCGGCTCGATGGCGATCCGTTCGCGCCCGGCAGGGGACAGCAGGTCGTAGCGGGCGAGCGCCTCGGCGGTGAGCGGAATGCCGAGCAGCGACGGCTGCGGCAGCGCATGCAGCACCGTCCCCTTGAGCACGAACGCGCGCGCCCCCGGCCGCACCGTCTGCAGCGCCGAGGCAATTCCGAGCTCGCGGATCAGCGTGAGCGCGGCGGGCTTCGCATTCAGGATCGAATCCGGACCGGCCTCGATCGTGAACCCGCCGGTGTGCTCGGTGTGAATCAGGCCGCCGGCGCGGCGCGACGCCTCGAGGACGCGCACGCCGCGTCCGCGCCGCGTGAGCTCGTAGGCCGCCGAAAGACCGGCGATGCCCGCCCCGACGATCACCACGTCCGTCCGCAAAGCGTGACTCCGAAAGCGAGCTTACAGCCGGTGGCTGTGCACGTGCCGCGCGAGCGCCTGCACCCGTTCGAGCGGCGTGTCGGGCAGGATGCCGTGCCCCAGGTTGAAGATGTGGCCGGGACGGCCGGCGGCGCGGAGCAGCACTTCGTCGGCGGCCGCGAACAGGCCGTGCTCGGGACCGAGCAGGCGGATCGGATCCAGGTTGCCTTGAATGCCGCGATCGCGGCCGACGAGCGTCCACGCCTCGTCGAGCGGCAGGCGCCAGTCCACGCCGATGACGTCGCCGCCGGCGGCTCTCATTTCCCCGAGAATCGCGCCGGTGTTGACGCCGAAGTGGATCGTCGGCACGCCCGTGCCGGCGAGCTCGTCGAAAATCCGCCGCGTGTGCGGCAGCGCGTACTCCCGGTAATCGGATCGCGACAGTTGTCCGACCCACGAGTCGAACACCTGGATCGCCTGGGCGCCGGCTCTGACCTGCGCGACCAGGTAGTCCGCCATGACGGTGGCGAAGCGGTCGCAGAGCGTGTGCCACGCCGCCGGCTGCGCGTACATGAACGCCTTCGTCGTGGCGTAACTGGTCGACGGGCCGCCTTCGATCGCGTAGGCCGCCATGGTGAACGGCGCGCCGCCGAAGCCGATCAACGGCACCTTGTGCTCCAGCTCGCGGCGCAGGAGGGTGATCGTTTCGAGCACATGCCCGAGCCCCTCGCGCAGATCGACGACGCGCACGCGCTCGACGTCGGCGGCGCTGCGAATCGGGTGTTCAACCGAAGGCCCTTCCCCCTTCACGAAATCGAACGTCAGCCCCATCGGCGTGAAGGGCAGCAGCAGATCCGAGAACAGGATCGCGGCGTCGACGTCGATCACGTCGACCGGCTGCAGCGTCACCGCCACGGCCAGCTCGGGGTGCGCACAGATTTCCAGCAGGGAATACCGCTGACGCAGCGCGCGGTAGTCGGCCATGTAGCGGCCCGCCTGACGCATGAACCAGACGGGCGTGGCGTCGACGGGCTGGCGGCGGCAGGCCCGCAGGAACCGATCGGTCACTAGGCGACGAGCGTCTTCGCGAGAGCGATCAAGTCTTCGAGCCACAAGGGCTTGAAGCGGATCGAAGCGCCGAGGGATTTCAGCTCCTGCTGAACCGGATCCGGCAGGAAGTAATCGCCGGTGACGATGGCGACGGGGGTTTCGAGGAGGTGAGGCTTCGAGCGGACCGTGCGCAAAAACTGCAAGCCGTTGGTTATCGGCATGCGCATATCGAGGATAATCGCGCTCGGCCGGACGTTGTCGGCAAGCTCGAGACCCGACTCCGCGTTGATCGCGGTCGCGACTTCGAACCCCTCGAGCTTGAGCATCCGGGCGAACGTGTCGGCTACGGATCGGTCGTCGTCCACGATCAGGATGGTTTTCGTGGCGGACTCGGCGGGCAGGCTCTCGGCCGCGGCAATCACCGCATCATAATGAAGCCAAAAGAGATCCCCGTCAAGCGGCTGAGTAAGTTACCATTGCGGGTTCGCCGGAGGTTACTTGAGTCCGATACTGGTTCGCCCCGTCCGAGAGCAGCTCGAGCATGACCGGGTCATCCGGCTGCTCCAGGCAAAGCTCAAGCGCAAGCATGATGTAGCGATCAACATCGGCGACGAGCAGGGAGCAGGCGTGAAGATCGGGGCGGGGCAGATGTATCCCGACCTCGTCCTGACGTCCCCGGACAAAGGGCATCGTCTCGAAGGGCTGATCGAAGTCGAGACGGGGGAATCGGTCAATCACCTGGAAGCGATGGCGCAGTGGGCGCACTTCGGCCGTGCCCGGGCGCCGTTTTTCTTGTACGTGCCCGCCGCCGCGGTCGATATCGCGCGCCGGCTGTGCACCGAGAACCACGTCGACGTGACGGAGATCTGGAGCTACCACACGTTGGGCGATCAGACCCGCTTCACGCTCGTCGCGAAGCTGGCGCAGCGGCCTGCGCCCGCCGAGCCGGCCCGCGCCAGGGCCACCGCTTCGGCGGCGAAGAACGGCAATCCGAAGAGCTCGAAGGCGGCGGCCAAAGCGCCGGCGCGCAGCGCGAAGCCGAAGAGCAAGGCGAAGCCCGCGGCCACCCGGAACGCGAACGGAAAGAAGAAAAGGAAGTAACCTCTGCCGCAACTGCGTTTCACCCGCGACAAGCGCGGCTACGAAACCACCGCGGTGACCGACGGCGGATCGCGCCGGCGCGGCCGCGGGCACGGTCAGCGTCTTCTCTACTGGTTCCGCACGCCGCCCGGCGTGCGGGTGGGCCGCGCGCCCATCGACGAGCACGCGATGCGCCTGCTCGAGGAGCACAATCCCGACATCCAGTTCGACTGGGCGCGCCTGCTGAAAGAGGTTCCGCAGGAACAGGGCGCACGCCGCGATCGCGATCGCGACCCGCGGGACCGCGACCGCCGGCGCGACGGCCGCGATCAGCGCCCGCCCGAACGCTCGCGCCCGTCCCAGACCACCGCCGCCGCCGTTCCCCCCGCCCCGCCCGCGATCGTCCACGACGCGAGCGCGGAACTCGCCGAGGAGCGCGCCGCCGCGCACGCCGACCTCATTCTCGAAGAGTTCGGTGCGACGGCAGAACCCGGAGAACCCGTAGAACCCGTAGAACCCGTAGAACCCGGAGAACCCGGAGAACCCGAACCCGGAGAACCCGTAGAACCCGTAGAACCCGAAGAACCCGAATCCGTCGCCGTGAGGCATGGCGAACCGCTCGCCGCCGATCACGCCGAATACGTCGAGTACGCCGAAGCGTCCCACGCGCGCGTGCCGACCGACGCGCAGCCTGGTCCGCAGACCGCCCCATCCGCCGCGGCCGCGCGGCTCGGCGCCGACGCCGTGACGCGGCTCCGCGCCCGCTACGCGCAGCTCGTGGCGCGCATCGCCGAAAGGGAGATGGACGACGCCGCCAGGGCAGAGCTGAACGCGCGGGTCGAACGTCTTAACCCCGACGCGTGGCTCACCGCGGACGAGGTGGCGGCGGCGCTCGAGCAATACGAGAGCGTCTTCGACAGCCTTCGCGCCGAGGTCGGCCACCAGCGCCGCCGATAGCCGCGCCCGGGGGAGGGGGCACGCTATAATGACGAACATGCGGAAGTACCTCGTGGCGGCAGCTCTCCTGGGCGCGGCCGCCAGCCTCTCGGCGCAGGATCCACAGAAGCCGGAAGGCATCCTGGCTCCGGTCCAGCAGTCTCGCGACGTGATCCGCCGCAGCGTGGATCTCGTGACGACCGACGTGATCGTCCGGGACGAGAAAGGGCAGTTCGTCGCCAATCTCGCGAAGGGGGACTTCGAAGTCTTCGAGGACGGCGTCAAGCAGGATGTCGTGACGTTCGTGCTGACGCACGGCGGGCGCGTGATCAACGACATCGGCGCGCCGCCGCCTCCAGTGCAGGAAGGCATCCTGCTCCCGCCGCCGCGTCCGACCAACGACGCCTCGGGCCGCATCTTCCTGATCTTCGTGGACGACCTCCACATGGATTTCCGGAACACCGGCCGCATCCGCGAGCTGTTCAAGAAGATCCGCCGCGAGCTGATTCACGACGGCGACATGTTCGGCATCGTCTCGACCGGGCCGTCCTCGATCTCGGTCGACATGACCTACGACGTGAAGCGGCTCGACGAGGCGATCAACAAGATCGCCGGCAGCGGTCTCAAGCCGCAGGAGATCATCGAGACGCCCGAGGGCGCGCAGGGGCCGCCCGAAGTGCGGTACCGCGCGCACGTGGCGTTCTCGACCGCCTACGAGCTGCTCAACAACCTGTCGCAGGTGCACAACCGGCGCAAGGCGTTCATCTACGTCAGCAACGGCTACGATTTCGACCCGTTCTCGAAGTCCCGCGCCAAGGAAGCGAACGAGCGCTACTCCTCGATGATGGGGCGCGGCAACTCCGACGACAGCGACAGCAGCAACAACTCGAGCAACGAGGTCAACCCGTTCTCGAAACAGGGGAACCAGTTCGCGGCGGCGGATCTCGCGGCGGAGCTGTCGGAGCTGACGCGTCAGGCCAACCGCTCCAACGTGACGATCTACACCATCGACCCGCGCGGGCTGGTCGGCGGACCGGATCTCGACGAGACGAAGCTCGACGTCATGGACTGGCAGGATCACGTGCGTGAGACGCAGAGCAGCCTGCGGGTCATCGCCGACCTGACCGGCGGCTACGCGGTCGTCAACTCGAACGATTTCGACACGGCGCTCAAGCGCATCGACGCCGAGACGAGCGACTACTACGTGCTCGGCTACTACTCGAGCAATCCCGATCCGCTGAAGAAGCGCCGGGCGATCGAGATCAAGGTCGCCAAAGCGGGCCGCTACGACCTCAAGTACAAGACGTCGTACACCCTGCGCCCGCCGCCCGCGGTGAAGTCCGCCGCCTCCAAGTAACGCGCTATCCATCGTTTACGGAATATGAAAGGCCGCCCGCCGGCGGCCTTTTTTCACCGGCGTCACGTCGCTGCTGCTATAATTCTCGACGCCTTTTCCCCTAAGTTCGAAGACAACTGGACGTGGAGAACACTTTGATGAAATTGCGTACGAAGGCTGTCTGGAGCCTTGCGGTCGCGTTCTGCTGGGCGCTGCTCTGCGCGGCCCCGCTCGCGGCCCAGACCGTGACGACGGGCAACATCGCCGGCACGGTGACAGACGCGCAGGGAGGCGTGCTTCCTGGCGCCACCGTGGTGGCGGTTCACACCGATACCGGCACGACCTATGAAGCGGTCACGGGCACCGACGGCCGTTACAACATCCTGAACGTGAGGGTGGGCTCCTACACCATCACCGTCAACATGCAGGGCTTCCGCGAGCAGAAGCAGGAACGGCTCGCGGTGGAGCTCGGCGCCGAGCGCACGGCCGACTTCAAGCTGCAGCTCGCGACCGTGAGCGAGACCGTCGACGTCATCGCCACGTCGCCGCTGATCGACCTTTCGCGCGCCGGCACCGCCGACAACATCCCGAACGAGGTGAAGGAGAACCTGCCGACGATTTCGCGCAGCCTCACCGATATCGTGCGGATCAGCCCGATGTTCAATACCTTCGGCGGCGGATCGGGCGCGGACCAGGGCTCGGTCGTGTCGGTCGCCGGCAACAGCTATCGCTACAACAGCCTGCAGATCGACGGCGCGGTGAACAACGACCTGTTCGGGCTCGCCAGCTCCGCCGGCGTCCCCGGCGGCACGGCGGAAACGCAGCCGGTGAGTCTCGACGCCATCCAGGAAATCCAGCTCGTCGTCTCGCCGTACGACGTCCGCCAGGGGGGCTTCTCCGGCGGCGGCATCAACGCGATCACGAAGAGCGGCACCAACAGCGTGCGCGGCACCGCGTTCTATTTCGGCCGCAACGAGGACTGGGTCGGCAAGGGGCTGACCAACACCAGGATCTCGACCTTCAAGCACAACCAGTTCGGCGGCAGCATCGGCGGGCCGGTGGTGCGGAACAGGGCGTTCTTCTTCGGCACGCTCGACTACGAGCGCAAGGAGCGGCCGACCGGCTTCGCGGTCGGCGGGGCGGTCCAGCAGTTCCGCGATCCGGTGCTGTTCGAGCGCGTCATCACCGCGCTGAAGTCCCGGTATGGCTACGATCCGGGCGCGGATCCCGGCAGCGAGTTCGTCCGCGCCACCGACAACAACAAGTACTTCTTCCGCGGCGATTTCAACGTCGCCAAGGGCCACCAGCTGGTGGTGCGCCACAACTACATCGACGCGTTCAACGACATCGGCACGCCGTCGACCACGTTCTTCAAGACGCCGGACAATTACTACCGGTACGCGAGCAACACCAACTCCACCGTCGCGCAGCTGAACTCGCAGGTGGGGAAGGGGGTCAACGAGCTCCGCTTCACCTACACGCGGGTGCGCGATCACCGCGAGAACCCGATCGGCAACCCGCCGTTCCCGCAGGTCACCATCCAGGGCACCGGCGGCACCATCTCGGTGCAGGCCGGGACCGAGCAGTTCTCGGCGCGCAACGCCATCGATCAGGACATCATCGAGCTGAACGAGGCGTTCACCTGGATCAGCGGCCGCCACACGTGGACCTTCGGCAGCCACAACGAGTTCCTCGACCTGGCGAACCTGTTCATCCGCGACAATTTCGGCAGCTACACGTTCACCAGCATCGAGAACTTCGAGGCCGGGCTCGCGCAGGGCTTCAACCACAGCTTCTCGGCGACGAGCGACCCGCAGCAGCGCGCCGCCTTCAAGGTGCGGCAGTGGGGCTTCTACGCCGGCGATCAGTGGCGCCTCAGCCCCAGCGTGACGCTCACCTACGGCGTGCGTGCGGATGCGCCGACGTTCCCGGAGAAGCCGACCGCCAACCCCGTCGCGGTCGCGACCTTCGGCTACGCCACCGACGTCGTCCCGAGCCATCTGCAGTGGTCGCCGCGCGTGGGGATCAACTATGACCTGAGCGGCAACGGCACCAGCCAGCTCCGCGGCGGCATGGGCCTCTTCTCGGGCCGCCCCGCCTACGTGTGGATCTCGAACCAGTTCGGCAACACCGGCATCGACTTCACCCGGATCGGCGCGAACACCAACGCCAACAACCGCATCCCGTTCGTGAGCGACCCGCTCAATCAGCCGAAGACGGTCACCGGCGCGACCGCGGGGTCGTTCACCAACGAGATCGACGTCATCGATCCGGACTTCAAGTACCCATCGGTGCTGCGCGGCAACGTGGGGTACGACCATCAGCTGTGGGGCGGGTTCTACGGCACGGCCGACTTCGTGTGGTCGAAGACCGTCAAGGACATCAAGTACCGGAACCTGAACTACGCGCCGAACGGCGCGACCGGCATCGGCGGCCGGCCGATGTTCTCGCGGCAGGTGACGTCGCTGAGCGACGTGATCCTGCTCGAGAACACGACCAAGGGGCGCACGTGGAACGTGTCGTACGAGGCGCGCCGTCCGTTCACCAACGGCCTCTTCATCCAGGGCGCGTATTCCTACGGCCAGGCGAAGAGCATCATGGACGGCACGTCCGACCAGGCGGCGTCGAACTGGGGCTTCGTCTACGTGCCGGGCGACCCGAACAACGCGCCGCTGTCGCGGTCGAACTTCGATCCGGGCCACCGCGTCACCGCGACGGCCAGCTACGACTTCCCGTTCCTGCGGACGGTGAAGCCGGGCGTCTCGGTGTTCTATGCCGGGCAGTCGGGCCGCCCGTACACGATGGTCTACAGCAGCAGCGACGTGAACGGCGACGGCCGCAACGCCAACGATCTGGTGTATCTGCCGACCGCGTCGGATCCGCTGAACTACACCGGCGGGACCTATAACGACCTGCTGAACTTCCTCACCGGCGGCGACGGCTGTCTCGCCGAGTACGTCGGCCAGATCATTCCGCGCAACGCGTGCCGCGCGCCGTGGACCAACACGCTCGACGCGAAGTTCAAGGTCGAACTGCCGTATCGCCGCTTCCGCACGGAAGTCACGCTCGACCTGCTGAACCTGATCAACGTGTTCGACCGCACCAAGGGGCTGATTCGCTACCAGTCGAACAACAACCTGGTGCAGCCGTCCACGAGCCCGGCGAGCCCGACGCCGACCAACCCGGTCACGGCCTACAACATCACGACGCTGGTGTCGCCGACGTTCAACCGCTTCCTGCGCGACGACCTCCGCTCGCGCTGGCAGATGCAGCTCGGCGCCAGGGTGCGCTTCTAGTTCATCGCCGGCGGCTGGTTCAGGCCCGGGCTGCTTCGGCAGCCCGGGCTTTTTTTTCGCCAGCCAGGCCGCTCAGGCGCGGGTGCGGACTTTGAGACTTCTCTCGAACCACAGCAGCGAGAACCCGAACAAGACGCTGCCGAGGATGGCGATGCCGGCGATGTCCCGGGCCAGCACGGACGCGCCGTTGCCTTTCAGGATGACGCCGAACCCGAAGTCGAGGAAGTAGCGGAGCGGCGAGACGAGGCTGATCCCGCGCAGCCACGGGCTCATCGCCTCGGGCGGATTCCAGGCGCCCGACAGGAAGATCATGGGCTGCAGGATCAGGATCATGATGAGAACGCCCTGCGCCATGTTGCGCGCCACCAGCGCGATGGCGATGCCCATGCTCGTCATGGCGAAGACGTAGAGCGCGGTGACGCTGAAGAAGAGCAGCAGGCTGCCGCGAATCGGCAGCCCGAATACCGGCACGAGCACGAGCAGGAAGCTCAGCGCGCACAGGGCGAGGACCACGACGACGGTGGGAATGATCTTGGCGAGAAAGATCTCGCAGGGCTTGGCCGGACTGACCAGCAGCCGCTCGATCGTCCCGCGCTCCTTCTCGCGCACGAGGTTTGCCGCCGTCAGCAGCAGCGACACCATGGTGCACATGTTGAGCAGCTCGAGAAGCGCCGAGAACCACGAGCTCAGCATGTTGGGATTGAACGTGACCCGTAATCGCTCGTCGAGCGCCGGTCCCCGGACGAGAGCGCCCGAGATGCCGGCCCGGCGCTCGAGCACCGTCACCGAGTAGGTCGCCGAAATGGCTGCGATGTAAGCGCCGGCGACCGTCGCCGGCATCGCCAGTGCGCCGTCGGACAGCACCTGGATCTGGGCCTGCCGGGTTCCGTCGACCCTGCGCTGAAAGTCCGGCGGGATGATGACGACGATCGCCGCCTTGCCGCGATCGAGCCACGTCGTGATCTCGGACTCCCGCTGGAGGTGGGCGACGATCTTGAAATACGGCGGCTGCAGGTGACTGACGAATTCGCGGCTCGCGGAGCCCTGGCTCAGATCGTACACCGCCGTCGCGACATTCATCGCTTCGGTGGCCCCGCCCCGCCCGGCTGAATAGATCGCCGCGGTGAACGCCCACAGCAGGATGATCACGAGCGGCCGATCGCGTCCGATCTGGGCGAACTCCTTGCGGATCAGGCCCGCCACTCTCCTGCGCCACGGTGCACCCGCCGCCAGCCTGCGCCGCACGTCAGCCCGCTCGCTTTCTGAAGCCGAGGATCGCGATGCCGTAGACGACGGCGGCGAACACGGCGAGCGTCACCAGGTCGCTGGCGAAATGGCGGAACCCGAGCCCCTTGAGGAAGACGCCGCGCACCATCGCGATGAAATAGGAGGCGGGAATCAGGCGGCTGATGAACTGCGCCGTCGGCGCCATGCTCGAGACCGGCGTCAGCAGGCCCGAGAAGAGAATCGAGGGGGTCATCAGCGCGATGAAGGTGACGAGCATCGCCGCGACCTGGGTCGAGCAGAAGACCGAGACGAGGAGGCCGAGTCCCACGCTGGCGGTGATGTACAGGAGAGCGGCGGCGGTGAGCACGAAGGGGCTGCCGACGAACCTGACGCCGAACACGTACAGGTTCAGCGCGAACAGCAGAACGTACACGACGAAAGCGAGCGCGATGTACGGCACCGCTTTGCCGACGATGACTTCCCATCGCGACACCGGCGAGCAGTACAGGTTGAACACCGTGCCGCGTTCCTTTTCGCGAGCGAGAACCAGCGCCGCGAGCAGTGCCGGGTAGAACATCAGACTGATGACCATCAGCCCCGGCACGAGCGAGTGCTTCGTCTCGAGCGAGGGGTTGTACCAGACCCGCCCCTCGACGGACACCGGCACGAGGTTGGTGCGCACCCGGCCCTGCCGGGCCAGATAGCGAGCGCGAAGCGCGGCGGTGAACTGCGCGTCGATGGCGGCGACGTACCCGCTGGCGACGAGGGCGCGTATCGGGAACGTGCCGTCCACCAGCACCTGCACGCTCACCGCCTCTCCCGCGTCCAGGCGGCGCGAGAAGTCCGGCGGTATCAGCACGGCGGCACGCACCTCCGCGGACTCGATCAGGCGATCGATCTCGGCGGGGCTGCTGGCCATCGTGACCAGCCGGAAGTACTCCGAATTCGTGAACGCGTACATGTAGTCGCGGCTGAGGGGGGAACGATCCTCGTCGTAGAGCGCGAGCGGAAGATGCTTGACGTCGAGCACGAAGCCGAGCGCGAGCAGCGTCGTGACGGCGAGCGGCACCACGATCGCCAGCACGAGGTAGATCGGATCGCGCAGCACCTCGCGTGATTCCTTGCGGACGACGGCGAGGAGCCGGCTAGGCACGGAGCGCCTCCGCGCGCCGGACGAAATCGATGAACGCTTCGTCCATGGAGATCGGCACCGTCTCGATGCGGACCCGGTCGATGCCTTCGTCCGCCAGCGCGCCGGCGAGCGCCGCCCGATCGCTGTCGGGCTGAAACGTACGGACGCGGATGTGGTCTCCATACACGACCGCCTGTGGCCGGACTCGGGAGAGCAGCTGCCAGGCCCGGCGCGGATCCGCGGTTCGAATGGCGAGCAGGCCGCCCGATCGCTCTTCGGACTGTTGCCTGAGCTCGGCCGGCGAGCCCTCGGCGATCAGCCGCCCCTGGTGCATCAGCCCGAGCCGGTCGCAATGGGCCGCTTCGTCCATGTAATGCGTCGACACCAGCACCGTGATGCCGGCATCGCGGGAGAGCGCGTAGATGAGATCCCAGAACAGCCGGCGCGCGTGCGGATCGACGCCGGATGTCGGTTCGTCCAGAAAGACCGTCGACGGATGGTGCAGGACCGCACAGAGCAGCGACACGCGCTGCCGCACGCCGATCGGCAGGTCCCCGGTCAGCCGTGAGGCGAACGGGTCGAGGCCGAGCCGCGCGACGAGATCGGCGTACGCGGAGCGCTGCAGGCCGTACAGATCGGCGTACAACTGCAGATTCTGGTTCACCGTGAGATCCTGATAGAGCGAGAACCGCTGGGACATGTATCCGATCGCCGTCCAGACGCGCTCGCGCTCGGAACGGACGTCGATGCCGCCAATCTCGATGCTTCCCGCCCCGGGCTCGAGCAGCCCGCACATCATCTTGATGAGCGTGGTCTTGCCCGCGCCGTTCGGTCCGAGAAGTCCGAAGATCTCGCCCCGCCGTACCGCCAGGTTCACCGCCTCGACCGCGGTGAACGCCCCGAAGCGGCGCGTCACGGCGCGGCACTGAACCGGGACCCCGCCCCGATCGGTTGGCGGCATCCCGGGATCGACGAGCGGGCGCTCGCGTTCCGCGTCTCGCCGCATCGAGATTCCCGCCGGGCTCGGTTCAGTGGGCTGGACCGACAGCAGTTGCAGGAAGACGTCCTCGAGTCCGGGTTCCTGGAGCGCCACCTCGCCGAGCGTGACGCCGCCGCCGAGCAGCGCGCGTTCGATGTCGCGCAGCTCCCCGTGGAAGTTGACGTGAAGCTCGTCGCCGAAGACTTCGGTCGACTGCACGTCGCGGCGCTCTCTCAGGAGCCGCAGTGCTGTCGCCTGCGGCACGGCCGCAAGCCGGACGAAATGTCCCCGCGCGCGGCGCCTCACGTCTTCCGGCGTGCCCTCGGCGACGATCGCGCCGGCGTACAGCAGCGCGATCCGGTGGCAGCGCTCCGCTTCGTCCATGTACGACGTGCTCACCAGCACCGTCGCACGGCGGATCTCGACGAGCCGGCCGATGATCTGCCAGAACTCCTGCCGCGAAATCGGGTCGACGCCGGTCGTCGGCTCGTCGAGCAGGAGGATGTCGGGCAGATGAATCAGCGTGCAGATGAGCGCCAGTTTCTGGCGCATGCCGCCGGACAGGTTCGCCGCGCGTCGGTCGAGAAACGGCGCGAGCCGCGTGGCGGCGAGCAGCTCGGCGCGGTTCCTGCGGTAGACGTCGTCGGGCAGCTTGCGGAGATCCCTGAAGAACTCGATGTTCTCGTGAACCGTCAGGCTGTCGTACAGGTTGCTCCCGAGCCCTTGCGGCATGTAGCCGATGCGCCGCTTCACCGCTTCGCCCGCACGCACGACGTCCAGCCCTTCGACCGACGCCGCGCCGCCGTGCGGCCGCAGGACGCCTGCCAGCATCTGAATGATGCTGGTCTTGCCGGCTCCATCAGGGCCGATCAGACCGAAGATCTCTCCGCGACGCGCGGTGAACGATACGCCGCGCACCGCCTCGACCGGGGCAAGACGACCGTAGCGGCGACGGAGGTCGCGGACCTCGAGGATGGACGCCAGATCAGGATCCATGGCGCGGGCGCGCTCCGGCGGCTTTCACACCATCGACCCCCGCTCGGTCGTCTTCGCGCGGCGCGTCGAAATGGATGACCGTATCGGCCGGCATTCCGGGCTTCAAGAGGCCCTCGGGATTGACGAGCGCCAGCTCGACGCCGAACACCAGCTTGAGGCGCTCTTCGGCGGTTTCGACGTTCTTCGGCGTGAACTCCGCCTGGTCGTGGATCTTCGAGATCCGCGCCGCGAAGCTGCGGCCCGGAAAGGCGTCGACGAACACCTCCGCGGGATCGCCGAGGCGGAGTTTCGCGATGTCGGGCTCCGGGATGTACACCTTCACGTACAGCCGCCCCATGTCGACGACCTGAAAGATGGGGGAGCCGGGGTTGACGACGTCGCCGACCTCTGCCGGACGGGAGATGATCGTGCCGGCCTCCGGGGCGACGATCAGGCGCTCTGCCAGGTTGGCTTGCGCCTCGTCGAGCCGCGCCGCCGCGGAGCGCCGGCTCTGCTGCAGCGCCGCCAGCTGCTGGCGTTTCAGCTCGATCGTGTCGCTCGACGCCTGGGCGAGCGCCAGGTTCGCTTCCGCGCGCGTCACGTCCTTTTCGGCGGCGGCCACATCCGCGCGGCTGGTGCGCAGCGCCATCTCCGCCGCGTCGAGCTCGTGCTTCGAGATCGCGCCGCCTCTGAACAGGGCGTCGGCGCGTTCGTGCGCGGCTGCCGCATTGACCATTACGGCGTTCGCACGGACGACATGCGCCTGGGCGCTGCTGAGCGTGGCGCGCGCCGCGGCGATCGAGGCCTCGCTGTTCTTCGCCGTGTAGGCGACGTCGAGCGCCGCCTGACGCACCTGCGCCTCGAGCGTCGCCACGCCCGCGGCGGCGGCGTTGACCTGTGCCTCGACCTGCGCGGCGTCGAGCTCCGCCAGCAGTTGTCCGGCTTTCACCGTCTGCCCTTCGTCGGCCAGCAGCCGCTTGACCCGTCCCTGGATCGTCTTGGCGGCAAGCGTCACCTCGCGCCCTTCGATGCGGCCGCTGGCTCGCAGGACCTGCGGCGACGGGGCAGGGAACAGCGCCGGCCAGGACACGACAATGACGAGCGCCGCCGCGGCGAGCACGACGCCGGCGAGAACGGCACGCATGCGCCAGCGTGGGGGCGGCGGCACGGCCGCGGGCGAGCCCGGTTCTCTCGCCACGACCTGCTGAGGGGGGTCGAGCGTGGTATTCATCGAAGCTCCAGCGTGCTGCGCACGATTGCTGCGCATGACGAGGGCAACTCATATGCCGCAGTGGCCGCTGCGGATCGACGAAATCCTTGAGGAGAGTGGGAGTTCAGGGCTGCCGCGGGGCGGCGATCGGGGAGTTTCTCGATCGCCTCGCGGGAATTTCCCCGGCGGGAGTCAGCGGTCGATCGCCGCGTTCACGCGCGAGATGGCCTCGTCGAGATAGTGGCGGTCGATCTCGATGCCGACGAAGTCGATCCCGAGGTTCGCGGCGGCGATGGCGGAGTTGCCGAGGCCGAGAAACGGATCGAGCATCAGCCGGGTCCGCGCCACGCCGTGAAGCCGGACGCAGTACTCGGGCACGCGCGGCGGAAAGGTCGCCGGATGGGGGCGGTCCTTGTCGCGGCTCTGGATCGTTTCGTAGGGAATGAACCAGGTGTTGCCGCGGCAGCGGCGATCGGCGCCGCCGCTCGCCCAGCGGGTGACGTTCGACGCGTCCTGGTACTTCACGCCGATGGCGCGGCGATCGAGGCGGGTGCGCCCGCCGGGCGTGAAGTGGAAGATGAATTCGTGGCAGTCGTTGACGAACCTCGGGCTGTTGATCGGCTTGTAGTGCCCGACGTTCAGGTCGCGGGTGAGTCCGGCGCCGGCGCCGGCGGCATCGCGAGCGATCGCGATCGA
>DASSPH010000049.1 GCA_035699745.1 Vicinamibacterales bacterium | reverse complement strand
GAGGCGTTCCTGCCCGGCACCGAACCGCTCGAAATCTGTCACGAGCACTACTTCTAGTTCTTCTTCCAGCTGGTCCGCCGGCAGGCGGAAGTGCAAGTGTTACAATTCTTTACTCAACTCCAACTCCTGAGGTGTTAGTGAAATCGAAGGCTTTGCTCTGCGCGGTGGTCGTGATGGTTTCCGTGAGCGGGTGCCGGAAGGCGCCTGGGTCCGACGCGACGGCGAGCGCCGCCACGCAGGGCTCGGGCACGCCGCCCGCGGCCGGCCAGCCCGCGGCGGCACAGCCGCCCGCCCCTCCCAAGCCCGTTCCGGCGACGCTGCCGGACGTCCTTGCCCGCGTCAACGGCGAGCCGGTCAAGAAGGAAGACTTCGAGCGGATGCTCAAGACGATCGAGGCGCGCGCCGGGCAGCCGATTCCGCCCGATCGCCGCGACGAGATCCTGCGCGGCGCCCTCGACCAGCTGATCACCTACACGCTGCTGTCGCAGGAGAGCAAGAACCGCGGCGTGAAAGTCGAGGCCACCGAGATCGACGCAAAGATGGGGCAGCTCAGGGCGCAGTTCCCGAACCAGGAAGCGTTCGACAAGGCGTTGAAGGACCGCGGCATGACCGCGGAGGGGCTGCGCCGGGACGCGCAGGTGGATCTCAGCGTGACCAAGCTGATGGACGCCGAGGTCGCCACCCTGCCGGGCCCGAGCGACGCGGAAGCGAAGGACTTCTACGACAAGAACCAGGACAAGTTCAAGGAAGAGGAGCAGGTCCGCGCCAGCCACATCCTGGTCCGCGTCGACGAGAAGGCCGACGCGGCGGCCAAACAGAAGGCGCGCGCCGAGATCGACTCGGTGCTCAAGAAGGTCCGCGCCGGCGGCGATTTCGCCAAGCTGGCGCAGGAGCACTCGCAGGACGGCAGCGCCGCGCAGGGCGGGGATCTCAACTACTTCGGCCGCGGCCAGATGGTCGAGCCCTTCAACAAAGTCGCCTTCGAGATGAAGCCCGGCCAGGTCAGCGACGTCGTGCAGACGCAGTTCGGCTACCACATCATCAAGAAGACCGACCACAAGGCCGGGCGCACCGTGCCGTTCGACGAGGTGCAGGGAAAGATCAAGGAGTACCTCGCCGGCCAGAAGAAGCAGCAGCACGCCGACGCGTTCATCGAGGGGCTGAAGAAGAAGTCCAAGATCGAGGTCCTGATCTGAACGAACTGGTGCTTCCGGCGGCGGCGGCCGCGCTCGAGCGGGGCGAGCCCGCGGCGCTGGTGACGATCGTCCGCTCCAACGGGTCGACGCCGCAGCGCACCGGCGCGAAGATGCTCGTCTTCGCCGATGGACGGATCGTCGGCACCATCGGCGGCGGCTGCTACGAGAGCGACGCCATCGGACGCGCCCGTGAGGCCATCGCCGGCGGCAGGCCGCTCCTCGTGTCGTACGACTTGAACGACGACTTCGTCCAGGAATCCGGGCTGATCTGCGGCGGACAGATGGACGTCTACATCGATCCCATCGCGCCGGCCCCGGCGCTCTACATCGTCGGCGCCGGACACGTCGGCTGGCACCTCGCGCGGATGGCGGCCGACGCCGGATTCCGCATTCACGTCATCGACGATCGCGAGAAGTTCGCCAACGCCGAACGCTTTCCCACGGCGGAGACGATCGAGGTGGACGACATCGGCGCCTGGCTGCATCGCGCCGACCTGCCGCCGTCCGCCTATGCCGTCGTCGTCACCCGGGGCCATACGCACGACTTCGAAGCGCTGCGCGCGCTGGCGGCACGCGACCTCCGCTACGTCGGCCTGATCGGCAGCCGCGCCAAGATCGCGCGGATCTTCGACGCGCTCGAAGCCGAAGGCATGCCGCTCGAATGCCTCGCCCGCGTGCACGCGCCGATCGGCCTCGACCTCGGCGCGATCACCCCCGCCGAAATCGCCGTCAGCATCCTCGCTGAGCTCATCGCGATCCGGCACGGCAAGGACGTGTCGGCGGCCTCGCTGAAGTGGCAGAGAAAAGCTCGATCCTGATCCGCAACGCCACGATTCTCACGATGAACGATGCGCTCGACATCGTGCAGGGATCGGTGTCGATCCGCGGCGGCCGGATCGCCAGCGTCGGCGCGGAGCCGCCCGGGCCGCACGGCGCCGTCATCGACGCGGGCGGCGATTACCTGCTGCCCGGCCTCGTCCAGACCCACGTGCACCTGTGCCAGACGCTGTTCCGCGGCTATGCCGACGACATGCCGCTGCTCGAATGGCTGCGCAAGCGCGTCTGGCCGATGGAAGCGGCCCACACTCCCCGGACCCTGCGTGCGTCGACCCGCCTCGCGGCGGCGGAGCTGCTCCTCTCGGGCACGACCACTGCCCTGACGATGGAGACGGTGCACGACACGGACGTCGTGTTCGAAACGCTGGCGATGATGGGGCTGCGCGCCGTGGTCGGCAAGTGCATGATGGATTCGGACCAGGAGGTCCCGAGACGCCTGCAGGAACAGACGCGCGCGTCGATCGACGAGAGCGTGGCGCTGCGCAAGCGCTGGGACGGACAGGCCAACGGCCGGCTGCACGCCGCCTTCGCGCCTCGTTTCGCCGTGTCGTGCTCGCGGGCGCTGCTCGAGGCGGTCGCGGATCTCTCGGCCCGCCACCGGGTAATCGTGCACACCCATGCGTCGGAGAACCGCGACGAGATCGAAGTGGTGCGCCGGCTGTCGGGCGGCATGAGCAATCTCGAGTACCTGGCCGACACGGGTCTGGCGACGCCGCACCTCTGCACCGCGCACTGCGTGTGGGTCAGCGACAGCGAGCAGGCGCTGCTCGCCGAGCGCGGCGTGAAGGTGATGCACTGCCCCAGCTCGAACCTGAAGCTCGGATCCGGCCTGGCTCCGGTCGCCGAAATGCGCGCACGCGGCATCTCGGTGTCGCTCGGCGCGGATGGCGCGGCCTGCAACAACCGCCTCGACATGTTCGAGGAGATGCGGCTCGCCGCGACCCTCCAGGCCGTGCGGAGGGGGCCCGGCGCGCTGACCGCACGGGACGCGCTCTGGATGGCGACGCGCGAGGGGGCCCGGGCGCTGGCGATGGACGCGGAGATCGGGTCGATCGAGCCGGACAAGCGCGCCGACCTCATCCTCGTCGGCCGCCGGGCCGTCCATCAGGCGCCCGACCCGGACCCGTGGTCCACCCTGGTCTATGCGACCCGCGGCTCCGACGTGCGCCTGACCGTCGTCGACGGCGAGGTGCTCGCGAGGGACGGCGCCCTTGTCCATCAAGATCTTACGGAGATCGCCGTCGACGCCCGTTCGGCCGCGGCGGCGCTCGGTGTATAATTTAGCAATCGCATTCAGCGACTGCTAACATGACCCGTCATCCTGAGCTTCCGGAACGAGATAGACGGATTCTCGGCGCGCTGGTACAGGCCTACATCGACCATGGGGAACCGATTTCCTCCCTGTGGCTGGCCAGCCGCGGGTTCGGTGTGTCTTCCGCCACGCTGCGGAACGTGATGGCCCGGCTGGAAGAGCTGGGGTACGTGAAGCAGCCGCATACCTCCGCCGGCCGCGTGCCGACGGACCGCGGGTATCGCGCCTACGTCGATCAACTGCTCGCCGAACGGCGTTCGGCGCGGCTCGCCCCCGAGATCGAGGAGCGCCTGCGCCGCGCCGGCACGGTGGAAGACGTGCTCTCCCACGCGTCGCAGGAAATCTCGCGCGCCTCGCACCAGGTCGGCTTCGCGATGGTGCCCGCGACCGAGACCGCCTTCGAGCACATCGACTTCGTGCCGCTCGACGCCGGACGGCTGCTCGTCGTGCTGATCTCCACCGGCGGCCACATCTCGCACAAGGTGATCCACCCCGAGGAACCGTTCACGCCGGTCGTGCTGCAGGAGGCGGCGAACTTCCTCAACTCCGAGTTCCAGGGAAAATCGCTCAGCGACGTGCGGCAGGCGATCGTCGATCGGCTGAGCGAGGATCGCACCCTCTACGATCAGTTGTCGGCACGCGCGCTGCGCCTGGCGAACTCGACGTTCGAGGGGCTCGAGCGGGCGCCATCCGTCTACATCCAGGGCACCGCCCTGCTGCTCGAGATGGCGGTCGGCCACGACCGCGAGACCACGCTGACGACGATGCGGACGCTGGTACGGATGATGGAAGAGAAGTCCCGTCTGGTGAAGCTGATCGACGCGTGCATGGACGGCAACGGCCTGACGGTGTTCATCGGCTCGGAGCATCAGGATCCCGATCTGCAGCACTTCAGCGTGGTGACGTCGACCTACACCGAAGGCAAACGGACGGGAGCGGTCGGGATCATCGGACCGACCCGCATGCGCTACTCGCGCGCGATCAACGTGGTCGAGAGCTTGTCGCGCACGATCAACAAGGTTTTCGACAATGGCTGACGGCGGACGGGACATCATGGCGGACGACACTCTCGAGACCCCGGCCCCCGCGGCGGCAGACGCGCCCGACGCGCCAGCCGCGGATGCGGCGGAGCTGACGCGCCAGCGGGACGACTACTACGATCGGCTGCTGCGCAAGACCGCGGAGTTCGACAACTATCGCAAGCGCACGGATCGCGAGCGGCAGCAGCTCGCGGAAGCGGCGGCCGCGGATCTGATCAAGGATCTCCTGCCCCTGCTCGATGACCTCGAGCGGGCGCTCAAGGCGGACGCCGGCAGCGACGTGTCCGGCATCCGGCGCGGCGTCGAACTGATTCACCGGCAGATGTTCGAGACGCTGCGCAAGCGCGGCGTCACGCCGATCGAGGCGCTCGGCCAGGACTTCGATCCGCACTTCCACAACGCCGTCGCGTACGAGCCCGCCGAGGGACGCCGCGAAGGGGAAGTGATCGAGGAGTTCGCGCGAGGTTACATGCTCGGGGACCGCTTGCTGCGTCCCGCGATGGTGAAGGTGGCAAAGGGTTGAGCAAGCGGGACTATTACGAAATCCTCGGCGTCGGCCGCGACGCAACGGACCAGCAGATCAAGAGCGCCTACCGGAAACTGGCGCTGAAGCACCATCCGGACCGCAACCCCGGCGACAAGAAGGCGGAAGAAGCCTTCAAGGAAGCCGCGGAAGCGTACGCCGTGATCTCGGATCCGGAGAAGCGCGCCGCCTACGACCGGTTCGGCCACGCCGGCGTCGGCGCGGGCGCCGGCGGCTTCGATCCGAGCGCCTTCGCCGGGTTCGAGGACATCTTCGGCAATCTCGGCGATCTGTTCGGCTTCGGCGACATGTTCGGCGGCCGGCGGCGGCGCGGCGGCCCGCAGCGCGGCGCCGATCTGCGCTACGACCTCGAGATCTCGTTCGAGGAGTCGTTCACCGGCACCGAGACCACGCTGCAGATCCCGCGCGAGGAAACCTGCGAGACCTGCACCGGCACGGGCGCGGCCGCCGGCACGTCGCCGGAAGTCTGCAGCCACTGCCGCGGCACCGGCCAGCAGCGTTTTCAGCAGGGCTTTCTCACCGTCGCGCGTCCCTGCCCCACCTGCCGCGGCACCGGGAAGATGATCAGGAACCCCTGCCAGGCGTGCCGCGGCAACGGCCGCGTCTCGCGCGATCGCAAGATCACCGCGAAGATTCCCGCCGGCATCGCCACCGGTCAGCGGCTGCGTCTCTACGGCGAGGGGGAGCACGGCAGCGCCGGCGGCCCTCCCGGCGACCTCTACGTGGTCGTGCACGTGCAGGAGCACAAGTTCTTCCAGCGCGACGGCGACGACCTGTACTGCGAGCTGCCGATCCCGTTTCCGACGATCGCGCTCGGCGGCGAGGTCCGCGTGCCGACGATGGTCGGCGAGGAGGAGCTGCGCGTGCCGGCGGGAACGCAGGCGGGCGCGCGGTTCAAGCTCCGCGGCAAGGGCATGCCGAACGTCTCCGGCCGGGGCCACGGCGATCTCTACGCCATCGCCCGCGTCGCGGTGCCCAAAAAGCTCACCAAGGAACAGAAACACCTGCTCGAGGAGCTCGCGAAGACGATGCCGCAGGAGCGGCTCGACGGCGCCGCGGGCGACGGCGGCGAGAAGCCGTTCTTCGAAAAGGTGAAGGACATCTTTGGCTGAGTACCCGGCGCTCGAAATCGCGTTCCTGCCGCCGCACGACCCCGCGCTTGCCGAGCGCCTCTACGCGCTGCTCGACGACTTCGAGCCCACCGCCATTCACGACGACGAGCTGAACGACGTCTGGCGCGTGTTCTTTCGCGCCGCCGCGGTGCGCGACGCGGCGCGGAGCGCGCTGACGTCCCTGCCCGGCGTCCGGACCGCCGCGATCAGCGTCGCGGATGAAGACTGGGCCCGGCGATCGCAGGAAGGGCTGAAGGCGATCTCGGCCGGCGGACTGACGGTGGCGCCCCCCTGGGACGTGCCGCGCGACAGCGGCCGGCCGGTGATCATGATCGAGCCGTCCACGGGCTTCGGCACCGGCCATCACGCGACCACGCGGTTGTGCCTGCTGCTGTTGCAGCGGCTCGATCTCCGCGGCGCGCGCGTGCTCGACATCGGCACCGGCTCCGGCGTCCTGGCGCTGGCGGCCTGGAAGCTCGGCGCCGCCGATGTGGTCGCGATCGACCACGATCCCGATGCGCTGGACAACGCGCGGGAGAACATCGCCCGCAACGGCGCCGCCGCGGCGATCGACATCATCCAGGACGATCTCGCCTCGCTGCGCATCGAGCGGGCGGACGTGGTGCTGGGCAACCTGACCGGGGCGGTGCTGGTCCGCTACGCCGACGAACTGCGGGGGCTGCTGACGGAGCACGGCTGCCTGCTGCTCAGCGGCTTCGCGCCCGACGATCTGACGCTCGTCCAGTCGGCATTCGCCGGCCTCACGGTGGTCCAGTCGCTCGCCGAAGGCGAATGGGGCGCGGTGCTGCTCGCTAGAGGTCGCCCCAGAGCGACTGAATCACCCCGATCGCAATAACCGGCACGGCGTCGGCGCGGAGCGTGCGACGGCCGAGCGTCAGCGGAACGCATCCCGCGGCGACGGCGGACGAGACCTCGGCCGCGCTCCACCCGCCTTCGGGGCCGACGAGGAGCGACACCGATTCGGGCGGCGCCCTCGCGAGATCCGCCAGCCGGCGCGCCTCGACGGCGCCTGCCGGCTCCACCAGCAGCAGGCGGAGCGCCGAGCGATCGTCCGCCAGCCAGGCGTCGAATTCCATTCCCGCGCCGATCCGCGGCACCACCGCGCGGCGGCATTGCTTGGCGGAGGCGATCGCAATCCGGCGCCACCGCTCCGGCGCGCGTCCCGCCTTCAGGTGCGCCGCGACGTTCGCGGTGACGAGCGGCTCGATCGCGCTCGCGCCCATCATGGTGGCGTCGCGCACCACGTCGTCCATCTTCTCTCCCTTGAGCGCCGCCTGCGCGAGCGTGAGCCGCACGGCCGGCTCCGGTGCGGCGTCGGCCTCGGCGATCAGGCGGACCTCGGCCGCGGATCGCGTGACGCGCTCGACGCGCGCGCGGAATTCGCGTCCCGCGCCGTCGAAGACGGCGACCTCGTCGCCGATGCCGAGCCGAAGCACCTGCGAGAGGTGGCGGGCTTCGTCCTCGCCGAGCTGCGCGGTACCGGAGCGCGCGTCGATGGTGTCGGCCAGAAAGCGAGGCAGCATCGCAGTGATTATCGATCCGGAGGCGGCCGGCGCGTTATCCGCTATACTCGCCTTCGTTGCTCTTCAAGGGCCAGCAGCTCGGTAAATACAAGATCATCGCGCCGCTCGGCAGCGGCGGGTTCGGCACCGTCTACCTCGCCAACGACACCTGGATCGACAAGCGCGTCGCCATCAAAGTCCCGCACCGGCAGAACCTGGATTTCGGCGAGCTGCTGCGCGAGCCGCGTCTGCTCGCCTCGGTCAGCCATCCCAACATCGTCGCCATCACCACCGCCGAGAAGCAGGACGGCGTCTTCTTCATTGTCATGGAATACGTCCCGGGCGAGACGCTGGAGAACATCATCGCCGCGCGCGGCGCGCTCGATCTCACGCTCGCGCTCGACTTCACCTGCCAGATCTGCAACGCCGTCGATCACGCGCACAAGCAGGGGGTGATCCACCGCGATCTCCGTCCGGCGAACGTGCTGGTCGGCGAGCACGACATGTTGAAGGTGGCCGATTTCGGCACGTCGCGCTTTCTCGAGATCGCGGCGCACGGCACGACGGTGATCGGCAGCCCGCCCTACATGGCGCCGGAGCAGTTCCACGGCAAGGCCGTGTTCGCGTCCGACATCTACTCGCTCGGCGTGACGATGTACCAGATGCTCACCGGGCAGCTGCCCTACGACACCCCCGCGCCGGCGGATCTCGACAAGCTGATGTCGGGGGAGCTGGTGTCGCCGCCGAAACTGCGGAATCCGTCGATTCCGAAAGGCATCAGCGACATCGTCATGAAGGCGATGGCGCCGGATCCGACCGCGCGGTACCAGCGCGCGACGGATCTGATGCACGACGTGCTGGCGGCGCGCAGCGCCACCCGGACGCCGCAGCCCGGGGCCGTGGCGCGCACCGCCGCGGGCGGCCGAAGCGGACGCGACCGGCGGGACGACGTGCAGAGCATCCAGAGCCGGCTGCGCGCGCGCGAAGCGCCGGCGGCGCGATTCTGCTGGCACTGCCGCAAACCGCTGCACGCGCGGACCGATCGATGTCCGTTCTGTAATGAGCAGCAATGATGAGTGCCATCGGCCATTGGCACGCCCGCCTCTGAAATCGATGTGCTAGGCTTCGTATTGGAGTAATTGATGGCCGCACCTTTTCCTGGAACCGGCAAGATCTGGATGAACGGCACGCTCGTCGACTGGGCGGACGCCAAGATTCACATCGCCTCGCACGTCGTTCACTATGGCAGCGCGGTCTTCGAAGGGGCGCGCTGCTACGACACGCCGCGCGGCTCGGCATGCTTCCGCCTCGACGCCCACCTCAACCGCCTGTTCGATTCCGCGAAGATCTACCGGATGGAACCGCGGGAGTCCTACGCCGAGCTGCACCAGGCGGTGATGGACACCATCAAGGCCAACGACTTCAGGGCGTGCTACATCCGCCCGCTCGTCTATCGCGGGTATCACACGCTGGGAGTCAATCCGTTCCCCTGCCCGGTCGACACCGCGATCATGCTGTGGGACTGGGGGACCTATCTCGGCGAGGACGCGCTCACCAACGGCGTGGACGTCTGCGTCAGCTCGTGGTCGCGCTCGGCGCCGAACACGTTCCCGACGCTGGCGAAGACGTCGGCGAACTACGCGAACTCGTCGCTGATCAAGATGGAAGCGGTGGCGGAAGGCTACACCGAAGGGATCGCGCTCGACACGTTCGGCTATCTCAGCGAAGGCAGCGGCCAGAACCTGTTCGTCGTCCGCAACAACGTCCTCTACACCCCGCCGGTGACCGCGTCGATCCTGCCGGGGATTACGCGCGACTCGGTGATCACGCTGGCGCGCGACCTGGGCTTCGTGGTGCGGGAAGAGATGCTGCCGCGCGAGCTCCTCTACATCGCCGACGAAGCATTCTTCGCCGGCACCGCCGTCGAGATCACGCCGATCAGGGCGGTGGACAAGATCGCGATCGGCAACGGCCGCCGCGGTCCCATCACCGAAGCCGTCCAGCAGGCGTTTTTCGACGTCATCAACGGGCGCGCCGAAGACAAGCACGGCTGGCTCGAGTACGTGTACGAGGGGGAGCCGCGCCAGGCAGTCGGCGCGGCGGCGGGCTCAAAAACCGCAACAGGGCTTTAACGGGTTCTTCGGGTTCTTCGGGTTCTCCAGGTTCTCCGGGTTCGGGTTCTCCGGGTTCAAGGTTCTCCGGGTTCGCGGTTCGCACGAGTGCACACGGTTGCGCCGAGCACCCCAGAACCCGGAGAACCTGAACCCGAAGAACCTGAACCCGGAGAACCTGGAGAACCCGGAGAACCCGAAGAACCCGGATCCCCCGGAGAACCCGAAGAACCCGGATCCCCCCCCCCGACGCGAAGAAGCGACGTCTCGTCGAGCAACCCGTCTGTTACAATCGTTCCCGGACCCACACCCCAGCCGGTCCGGGGATCTCAATTGCATATCAATCAACTCTTGCAGACGGCCGTGGCCAGCGGCGCGTCCGACCTGCATTTGAAGGTCGGCAGCTACCCGATGATGCGCGTCAACGGGACGCTCGTCGTCGCCTCCGAAGAGAAGCGGCTGGACCGGAACGAT
>DASSPH010000048.1 GCA_035699745.1 Vicinamibacterales bacterium | reverse complement strand
TCCGCCAGGATCTCCTTCGGCGACCGATGCTCCACCGCCTCGTGCACGATCTCCTTGTACCGATTGAGCGACAGGTCGTACCCCTGCGCCACGATATCCGCCTTCGGCACGCAGAAACTCTGCGCCGTCCGCGGGCGCTCCCGCTCCGCGCCATCGCGCTCGCCCCAGCGCGCGAGGACGTCGGGAAGATTGTTCTTCGCGTGGTCCTCGACCGTCAGCGCGGTTGACGGAACGGGCCCCAGCTTCTCCTCCGGCAGCAGCGGCGTTCGCTTGTCATCCAGGCTCCAGCCGTCCGCGTCGACGTCGTAGAACCACACGAAGTCCGTGCCGCCCGAGTTCGTCTTGGTGAAGAGCAGGATCGCGGTCGAGACCCCGGCGTACGGCTTGAACACGCCGCCCGGCAGCGAAACGACGCCGTCCAGTTTCTGCTCCTCGACCAGAATCCGCCGCAGCTCCTTGTGCGCCTTGCTCGATCCGAACAGCACGCCGTCGGGGACGATGACGGCGGCGCGGCCGCCGGGTTTGAGCAGCCGCAGGAACAGCGCGAGGAAGAGCAGCTCGGTCTTCTTCGTCTTGACGATCTGCAGCAGATCCTTCGCCGTGTTCTCGTAATCCAGGCTGCCGGCGAACGGCGGATTGGCGAGAACCAGCGTATAGGCCTCTTCGTCCGCCGCGTGATCCTGCGCCAGCGAGTCGCGGTAGCGGATGTCGGGGTTCTCCACGCCGTGGAGCAGCATGTTCATGCTGCCGATGCGCAGCATCGTGTTGTCGAAGTCGTACCCGTGGAACATCCCGTGATGGAAGTGCTCGCGCAGCTTCCTGTCGTGGAGGATGTTCGTGTGATGCTCCCGCAGGTACTCGCCGGCGGCGACGAGGAATCCGGCCGTGCCGCACGCCGGGTCGCAGATGATGTCGGTCGGCTGCGGTGCGGACAGCTCCACCATCAAACGAATGACGTGCCTCGGCGTCCGGAACTGGCCGTTTTGCCCGGCCGTCGCGATCTTGCCGAGCATGTACTCGTAGAGATCTCCCTTGGTGTCGCGGTCCTCCATCGGGACGTTGTCGATGAGGTCCACCACCTTGGCGAGCAGCGCCGCGGTGGGAATGGTGAACCGCGCGTCCTTCATGTGATGCGCGTAGGTGGAGTCGTCGCCGCCGAGCGTGCGCAGGAACGGGAACACATGTTCGCTGACCACCGTGTACATTTCCGACGGGGACATGTGCTTGAAGCGGGACCAGCGCAGGTCCTGGTACGGCCGCTTTTTCGGGTCCTTGCCCGCCGGGAAGATCGCGCGCGCGAGCGGCTCCTTCAGCCGCGCCGCCTTGTTCTCCTCGAGCGTCTGCAGATCGTCCAGCCGTCTGAGAAACAGCAGATACGTGATCTGTTCGATGACTTCGAGCGGATTCGAGATCCCGCCCGACCAGAACGCATTCCAGATCTGATCGATCTGGCTTTTGATCGCACCGGTGATCATGGGTGCCGGGATCTTACTCAGCGAAGGCGATCCGTCACAAGCTGATTGCCCGGACGTCACCCGTGCATGCTATCCTCCGCTCCACCGGAGGCTCCCATGACAGTCATCACCACCGGCGTCGGCGCGGCGGCTGCAGGGCGCGCCGTCGGGCGGTACGATCGCGTGTTCTACGGCGGCGTCGCCCTCGCCGCGGCGGCGATGACCCTGATCGGGTTCGGTCCGACCTACTACCTCCGCTTCTTCGACGGCGGCCCGCAGGCCACCATCAGCGGCGGGCCGTTCTCCACCGTCGTCCACCTGCACGGCGCGTTGTTCACCGCCTGGATGCTGCTGTTCATCGTCCAGACCGCGCTGATCTCGAGCCGGCGCGTGGCGGTGCATCGCAGGCTCGGAGTGCTCGGCGCGCTTCTGGCGGCCGGAATGGTCGTCGTGGGCGTGATCGCAGGCGTCGACCTGGGGCGCCGCGGCGCCGCGCCGGAGGGCGTCGATCCGCTCAGCTTCATGGCCATCCCGCTCGGCGACATGGTCATGTTCGGCGGCTTCGTCGCCGCGGCGCTGGCGAGACGGCGCGACAGGGAATCGCACAAGCGGCTGATGCTGCTGGCATACGCGAGCATCCTGGCGGCGCCGGCCGCGCGGCTGCCAGGCGTGCTGCCGCTCGGTCCTCTCGCCTTCTACGCCATCGGATTCCTGGTCCTCGTCGCCGGCGTGATTTACGACTACGCGTCGCGGCGCACGATCCACCGGGTCTATCTTCTCGGCGGCGGACTCCTGCTCTTGTCAGTGCCGCTGCGTCTGGCGCTCTCCGGCACCGAGGCGTGGCGCTCGACGGCACGCATGCTCATCGCAGCGCTCGGCTGACGGCACGTCGCCGTGCGCTGCCAATCGCCGCGCGACCGGACCATTCACAGCGGCGAGGGACCAAGCACTTCCAGCCCGTACCGCGATCCGTACTCGACCAGCCGCTCCAGCATCTTCCCCTCGGTCGGCGGCCGCCCGTCCACGGGCAGCCCGAAATCGAAGAAGCCCTCGATGTTCCCCGGCGTGAAGAGGACGAGCACGCGCGCCTGGCGCGACGATCGGTTCTTGAAGCAGTGCGCCGCGCCGCGCGGCACGAAGGCGGACTGGCCAGGCCGTCCCACCGTCACCTTGCCGTCGATGTAGAACGAGATCTCCCCTTCGAGCACGAGGAAGTACTCGTCTTCGTTCGCGTGCGTGTGAAGCGGCGGGCCTCCGCCCGGCGGTTCCGTCGCCTCGAATGCGAAGATTCGCCCGCGGCTCTCCTCCGCGGTGGTCACGATGCGGTACACACCTCCGCCGGGGCCGAACCGGACCCGCTCTTCCGCCACTGCCATCGTCGCCATCGGATTCTCCTGCGTGAAAATGCCGGCGCCCTCATCGCGCCGGCTACTGATGACCTGAGACGGGCGCGGCGGGCCTCAGGAATCCTAAGAGGTTGCTATCGGCTGCCTAAATGTTTCGTAACCAGACAGGCGGCCCGTTTGAAGAGCTGCGGCGGCAGCTGGCGGACGAGTTCGAGCGCCGGCTCGGCTCATGGTCTCATCCCGGCTCCTCGAACACGCTGGAACAGCTGGATGCGACGACGGACGAGAACGGGTGGCGCCTGCGTCTTCCGCTGCCCGGCGTCGATCCGAAGAAACGTCGAAGTCAGCGTCTCCGGACGGACGGATCGCGTGACGATCACTGCCGCGGTCGGACCGTCGTTCGCCACGCTCGGCACGACGCTCGCCGCGACCGCGGGTCTCGACGTGAAGCTCAACGATCGCGCCTCGATCGTGGGCGAGTTCGGTGTGCTGGCGCACGCCCCGTTCCGTGAGGCCGCGGAAGTGGCGCCGGCGCTCGGGAGCGCCGACGGCTCGCGCGTCAACGCGTATCACTGGAACGGGAACCTGCGGCTGCGTCCGTTCGAGATGGGCCGCGTCGAGCCGTACGTCACGGGCGGTATCGGTTCGTTCACCGCGGATACCGTCGTGAGCGACCGGTTCGTGGGGACGTCGCGATTTGCCGAACATCGCAGGGCGACCGACCTGGCCACCAACCTGGGCGCGGGCGTGACGTATCCCTTCAACGACTGGGCAGGCGTGGGCGCCGACTACTGCACGTTCTTCGTGCACCGCGACGGAACGACCCCGCGCGTGAACCGCATCACCGCGGGCCTGACGTTCTCGGTCAAGTAGCGCCGTCACGGGCGCGGACCGGCGGACCTCCCGTGCCGCCGGTTCGCGATCCCCGCACCTCGCCCCTCGATCCTCGCCCCTCGAACCCCGCCCGACGACTGGCGTATGCTAACCACAGCGCTCCAATGAGCCTCCGCACTCGCCTCATCGTCGCGTTCTTCCTCCTGTCCGTCGTCCCGCTCGCGGCCGTAACCCTCTACACCTACACGAGCAACGTCCGCGCGCTGCACGCGGCGACGCAGCACGAGACCCAGTTGCTCACCAGCGAGCTCACGCAGCGAATGCAGGTGGTCACCGCGCAGATCAGCGAGCGCGTCCAGGATCTGATGGACATGCCGATGACCGGGGCCACCGGGACGTCCGGCAGCCGTCCCCCCGCAACTCAGACCGTCGCGCGCAGCCAGACCCGGACGACGCCGGCCGCGGCCAGGCCGCCGGCGGCCCCCGCTGCGCCCGCCGCGCCGATCGCCGTCACGGCGACCGCCGTGGATCCGCGCGCCATCGAAGCGCAGGTCGCCGGCGCGCTCGGCGAAGTGGCGATGCTGCTGAACAACGTCGAGGTGCGCGGACTCGGGCGCGCTGGAGGACTGCTCCGCACCGCGCCGCCCGGCGCCCCCGCTGCGGCGGAGGAAGCGCTGCGCGCGCGGCCGACGACACAGGCGTTTCCCGGCCGTGCGCCGCAGGCCGGCGAGCGAGGGGCCAGCCCCGACGCTCGCGAGAGCGAACCAGCGGCGCGCGCGGACGCGGCGCCGGATCCGTCCGGCCGCGGCAGGGAGCGGGGGCGCCGGTTCCGGTCGGAGAGCCGCGGCGCACCAGACGCGAATCCGAACCCGAATCCGACCCCGGCTGCCGATCCGGACCCGAACCTCGATCCGTCGCACATCAAGATCGACCTCGCGCCGATTCGCCGCGAGCTGTTTCGCGAATTGACGTCCGGCGAGGCGTTCGAGCAGATGACGCCCGAGCAGCGGCAGCGCATCGGACGCGAGGTCAACCAGCGGCTCCTCGGCATCGTCCAGGGAATGAAGCTGAGCGCGGCCGAAGTCGCGAAGAAGGCGGAGCTTGCGAAGCAGCAGGCGGCGGAGGCGAGCGCCGCGGGAGAGGCGAAGCCTTCCCCCGGTGCCAGGCCGACGCCGCCGGCGCTTCCCGCGACGGTTTCCCCGGTTCCGTCGGTCGCCGCACCGGGCGGGGTTCCTCCGACGCCGCCGGCGGCGCCCCGCGCGCGCGTGACGGAGCGCCCGGAACCGCCCGCACGGGCGGAGCAGCCGGCGGTCCCGGAGTCGGCCGCGCCGCGCGCGACACGCGCGAGGCCGGAGGCGCCGATGACGAAGAAGGCGGCGCTCACCGGCACGCAGCTCAACGTGCGCGTCGAGCGCGACGGGCAGATCCTGCAGCAGGTGAACGCGGAAATCAATCTGCCCAACCTCCTCGCCACCGTGTTCGCGAACACCCGGCGCGACAGCGGCGAGATTCCGTTCGCCGTCGGCCGCGACGGGCAGCTCTACGCGCCGACCGACGCGGATCGGGCCCGGCTCGGCACGCTCGACGTCGCCGGCGTGGACGACACACCGGGCACCAAGCGCGTCGGCGACTGGGTGGTCGTCACCATGCCGGATCGATCCGGCGCCGGACTCCGCTTCGGCATCGCGCGTCCGGTCGGCAATCTGCTCAGCGATCTGCGCCGCACCACCGCGCGCAACGCCGGCTTCGGACTGCTGTTCATCGCCGTCGCGCTCGTCGGCATGGTGCCGCTGTCGGGGCGCCTGACGAAGAATCTCACCACGTTGACCGACGGCGTCGGCCGCATCGCGCACGGCGATTACAGCGCGCGCGTGCCGGTGAAATCGGGGGACGAGATCGGACGCCTCGCCGCCGCGTTCAACCAGATGGCGGCGGACGTCGAGCAGCATCAGCGCTCGGCGGTCGAACAGGAACGCATCCGCCGCGAGCTGGAGCTCGGCCGCCGCATTCAATCGGAGATGCTGCCGCACGCCCCGCTGCAGCTCGGCCTCACCGAAGTGAAAGGCGTGTCGGTACCGGCGCGGGAGGTGGGGGGCGACTTCTTCAATTACTTCGTGCTCGACTCCGGCCTGATCGCGCTGCTCGTCGGCGACGTCTCGGGCAAGGGCGTCGGCGCGGCGCTGCTGATGGCCAACATCCAGGCTTCGCTGCGCACCCGCTTCGCGCTCGGGCAGGAGCTCTCGGCAATCGCCGACGCGATCGACGACGACATCGAAGCGAATTCACCCGGTCCGGTGTACTCGACGCTGTTCATGGCGATTCTCGATCCGGCGACCCGGCGCATGCGCTACGTCAACGCCGGCCACCATCCGCAGTTCGTGCTGCGCACGGACGGGCGGCTCGAGAAGATGTCATCCACCGGCCTGCCGGTCGGCCTGCTCGCCGGGCACGGATACAAGGAAATCGAAGTGCAGCTCGGCGCCGGCGATCTGCTGTTCTTCTACACGGACGGCTGCGTCGAGATGGAGAACGATCGCGGCGAGATGTTCGGCTCCGAGCGGCTCGAGGCGCTCGTCGCCGCATCGTCGGTGTCCAGCGCCGACGAGGTGCTGGCGACCGTCGAACTCGCGATCGCGAAGTTCCGCGGCGGCCGCGATCTGTTCGACGACGCGACGATGATGGCTGTGCGGGTGGGCTGAGATCAAGATCCGTCTCCGCAGCTCGACCAACCGTTCGTCCCAGGGTTGCGCCATCGTCCTGCAGGTGTGCTGAAATAGGCGGCTGCGAACAAAAATGGAGGCACCATGACGACCGTAGCAGCTCCCACCCTTCTGGGCCGCCATGTCTGGTCGGAACTGATGACGTCCGATCCCAAGGCGGCGGAAAAGTTCTACAACGCCGTCGTCGGCTGGACGTCGGCGCCGTTCGGCGACTCCCCGACGCCCTACACCATCTTCAAGCGAGCGGGCGACGTCGGCGTCGGCGGCGTGATGAAGACGCCCGACGGCATGAACATGCCGCCGTTCTGGTCGATGTATATCGGCGTGCCCGACCTCCAGGATGCGGTCGCGAAGATCAAGCGGCTCGGCGGAAGCGAGCTGTCGCCGTTGATGACCGTCCCCACCGTCGGACGGATGCAGATGATGAAGGATCCGCAGGGCGCGCCGTTCTACGTGATGGAGCCGGAGCCCCGGGAGGGACGGCCGGAGGGGGATCCCGAGATCGGCGAGGCCTCGTGGCTCGAGCTGATGACCACGGACTGGCAGGCGGCCTCGAAGTTCTACCAGGAGCTGTTCAACTGGCAGCCGAGCGAAGCGATGGACATGGGCCCCGGGATGGGCACCTACCAGATGTTCAATCGCGGCAGCCGCATGCTCGGCGGCATGATGAACAAGCCGAAAGAGATGGCGCACGTGCCGCCCCACTGGGGGATCTACTTCCGCGTGCCCGACATCAATGCCGCCGTCGACCGGGTGAAGGCGAACGGCGGCCAGGTGATCAACGGGCCGATGGAAGTTCCGGGCGGCGACTGGATCCTGAACGGCATCGACCCGCAGGGCGCCGCGTTCTCGCTGCACGCGAAGAAGGCTTAGCGGCCGGCGATGCGCTGCGCGAAGAAGATCACGTAACCGTCGGGATCTTCGATCCCGAACTCGCGCATGCCGTAGAACTGGTCCTTCAGTCCCATCATCACCCTGGCGCGGGATGAGACGGAGGCGAACAGGGCGTCGACCCCCTCCGCCACGTCCTCGGCGTCGATGGTGATGAAGACGGTCGCGGTGCCGCCGATCGGGCGCGCCGCGAGATCGGCGTGCTCCTCGACGGATTCATGGCTGTTGAGGAACACGCTGACGCCGTCGCGCTGCATCCATGCGAAGGCGAACGGCCCGGCGTCGGGCACGGTGGCGGTGACGGCGAAGCCGAGCACGTCGCGATAGAAGGCCATGCTGCGCTCGACGCTGGACACGACCAGGTTGGGAGTGACATCCGAGAATTTCATCGCCATCGCGGCATTGCCTCCATCTGCCTATCGCGGCACCAGCCGCTGAAATCGCGGATCCTCGCGGAGCGACGCGAACTCGGGTTCGATGGCGGCGCGGGCGGCGGTGAACGCGGGCATGCGCGCCAGGGCGCGCTCGAGGAACGCCAGCGCCGGTTCGGCGTCGCCGCGCAGCGCGTGTACGGCGGCCGCGTAGTACCGCGTGAACGGATCGTCGGCGCCGAGCCGGATGCGGCGCTCGAAGCTCTCCAGCGCGACGTCGAACAGGTGGTTCGCGCGGTGGCTGTCGCCGAGGCGCTGGTAGGACGCGCCGAGCCGCGCGTTCAGTTCCACCAGGATGCGGTGGCGAAGCGGATGCTCGGTCCGCACCAGGAAGTCGATCTCGCGCCGGAAGAAATTCACCGCGTCGGCGTGGCGCCCCTGGAGCGCCGCGAGGTGGCCGGCGCGCATGTATCCGCCGGCGATGAACAGCCCCTGGCGTCCCGACAGGAACGTCTCCTGCAGTTCCATCGAGCGCGCCGCGGCGCGCTCGCCGCGTTCGAACTCACGCAGGAGCGCGGCGCAGTGCGCGAGCTGCAGCGAGTACCAGCCGGCGTTGGGATTCTGTTCGAGCGCGCGATCGAACCATTCGGCCGCTTCCGGAAAGCGGGCGTAGCCGATGAACAGCACGCGCCCCATCGTCCCCAGCGAGCTCGCATCGTCGGGATGGATCTCGAGTGCGCGGCGCAGCGCCGCCGTCGCGCCCGCGTTGTCGCCGACGAGGACCAGCGCGGAGCCGAGCTCGCGCCAGGCGCGGGCCGACCCGGGCTGCAGCTCCAGGGAGCGGCGCAGGCTGACCAGCGCGCGCGCGTTCAGCTCCGGCATCGACAGGTAGTCCGCCTTGGCGCCGAGCGCGGCGCCGAGCTCGACGTGCGCGCGGGCGTAGGCGGGATCGAGGGCGATGGCACGCTCGAACAGCAACACGGCGCGGTCGAGCGCCTCGAAGCTCTCCGCCTGGCGGTTCAGCACGCCGAGGGAGAACGCCTCGTAGGCGCTCACCACCTCGGTGTCGGGGAGCGGCGCGGCCGGCGACATCGCGGCGCGCAGCGAGCCGGCCAGTTCGCGAACGAGCCGATCCTGCAGCTCGAAGATGCCGTCGACGTTTCCGTCCACCCGCGCGGTGCGGACGATCTCGCCGCTGACCACGTCGGTGAGCGAGGCGGTGACCCGCACGGCCGCACCGGAACGCTGAAAGCCGCCGGCGACGACCCAGCGCGCCCCCAGCGCGCGCGCCGCCCGCACGTACAGCCGCTCTTCCGGTTCGCCGGTCTGCTGCCGCAGCGTCCGCAGGATCTCCCGCACGCGCTCGCGCGAGAGAACGGTGACCGATTCGAGCTGCGCCGCGTCCATGGTGAGCGTCTCGGCCAGCCCCGCCGCCAGCCACTCGTCATCGGCATTGCCCGAGATGTTCACGAACCCGGCGACGGCGACGACCGGCGGCGCGTCGCCGTGCGGCGTTTGCGGCGGGCGGACGGCGACGCGTATCGACTCCAGCGTCGCGCGGAGCCCGGCGGCGGACGCCGGCCGATCGGCCGGCTCGCGCGCGAGCAGGCGGCGCACGAACCGCTCGAGCACCGGCAGCCGCGGGTCGCGCTGCGGATCCGGGAAGGGCGGGACCTCGCGGGTGAGCATCGCTTCCAGCACCTGCGCCGGATTGTCGCCGTCGAACGGCCGGCGTCCGCAGACCAGCTCGTAGAGCATGACGCCGAACGCGAACAGGTCCGCGCGGACGTCGACGTCGCGCCCCGCCATCTGTTCCGGCGCGGCGTAGCCGACGGTGCCGGCGAAGCCGGAGCCGAGCTCGATGCGATCGGCGGTGCGGGTCGGATCGTCCGCGCCCGCGGGCGCGGCACGCTGGCGCAGGGCGACGCCGAAGTCGAGCACCTTCACGCGCCCCGACGGCGCGATCATCACGTTCCCCGGCTTGAGGTCGCGGTGGACGATCCCGCCGCGCTCCGCTTCGGCGAGGGCGTCGGCGATCTGCTCGAAGATGTCGAGCACGACGTCGAGATCCAGCGGACCTTCCCGCGCCAGCGCGGCGAGCGTCCGCCCCTCGACGTATTCCATGGCGATATAGGCGAGCGAGTCGGTGCCGCGGATGGCGTGGCCGATCTCGTAGACGACCGCGATGTGCGGGTGATTGAGCGCGGAGGCCGCCCGCGCTTCGGCGACGAGGCGCGCCGTGCCGTCTTCAGGGTCGTCTTCCGGCCGGATCGTCTTCAAGGCGACGTCCCGCCGCAGGCGGAGATCCTCGGCGCGATAGACCTCGCCCATCGCGCCGGCCGCCAGCCGTTCGATGATGCGATAGTGGCCGAGCGTCTCGCCCGTCAGCAGCCCCGCAGACATCGGCAGCCGTCATCCACCGCAGTAATTCCCCGTGAAGTCGCGGCAGCGCTCCAGTTTGAACGCCGGATCGACGGCCGGCGCCTTGTCGGCCTCGGCGACCGCGCGCCCGGTCGCATACATCCAGCGCGTCATCCTCGTCAGCTTTGCCGTGTCGATCCGATCCGGGTTGTCGAACGGCGTGTGGTAATCGGGGTGCAGCAGCGTCGTGAAGAACAGCGCCGGGATGCCGGCGCGGGCATACGGGAGGTGATCGCTGCGGTAATACCAGCCCTCCCGGTGGCCGGGCGACACGCGCAGCCGCTCGAGCGGGAAGAACTGGAAGTACGTGCCGTTGTCGCCCGCCGGCTGGAGTCCCGCCTCGCGCGCGCGCTCCGCGACCCACGCAGACGCCGTCATCTCGTCGAGTGTGCCTCCCTCGCGGCCGCGCATCGCGTCGCCGGCCAGCGCGAACAGGTCGCGCGTCAGATCCGCTTCGCGGATCCTGTCGATCGGATCGGCAGGCGCGGCGCCGAGCGCCGCAGCCGCGAGCACCGCCACGAGCAGTCTGCGCATGCGGACATTATCCTCATCCCGGAGTGCTTTTCGCTGATAATGCGTGGCGCGAATGCGCCTCGCGGCCGGCCAGGCCATCGCGAACTCGCGCGCGTGGCACGCGTTCGCGCGCCTGCTGACGCAGTAACCCGATCAGCGCCGCCGAACGGCCGCGGCGAGGCCGACCAGGCCGATCGCCACCATCGCCGCCCCCGCGGCGCGGCGCGGGAACGGGTCGGGCACCGGAGGCGGAACCCACTCGACGCCGCTCAGGCCCGCCTGCGCCGGCGCGATCTCGTAACGGCCCGGCGGGGGCATCAACGTGCGCGCGAACACTTCGACCGCATCGGCGACCCCGCCGCCCGCGATTGGCGCGCCATGGCCGGCGCCGATCGCCTGCGGCCGCAGCAGCGTGATGTCTTCCACGCTGCGGCGCGCCGCCATCCAGTCGGTCGTCAGCGGCGCCGGCGGGTTGCAGATCTCGGGCGTCCGTTTGATCTGCTCGGTCCACGAGTCCATGTTCATCGTGACGAGCGCGTCGCCGGCGATCAGCGTCCGATCGGCATCGCGGAACAGCGAGATGTGGCCGGGCGTGTGTCCGGGCGTGTGCAGCCAGCGCCAGCCGGTGACGCCGGGAATGCTGTCGCCCGACAGCGCAAACAGGCGCGCCTTCAGAGAGCGGCCGCGGCGCGGAAACGTGCGGGCGAGCGTCGCGATCGCGCCGCCCATGGAGGAGTCGATCGGGGGATAGTCGGACTGGCCGGTCAGATACGGAAACTCCAATGGATGAGCGATCACCGGCACGTCCCAGCCGAGCGCCAGCGCGTCGGCGTTGCCGGCGTGATCGAAGTGGCCGTGGGTCAGCACGATGGCGACCGGCCGCGACGCGGCGCCGAACCGGGCGGCGGCGGCGCTTCTGATGAGCGGCGCGAAGCCGGGAAGACCGGTGTCCACGAGGAACCACTGGTCCGGCGTGCCGACCAGATAGGCATTGACGATGGCCGTCTGCACCCGGTGGACGTCACCGGCGTACTCGATGCGCTGACCTTCTTCGCTGCTGCCGCGGACGCCGTAGCTCAGCATGAGGGTACCTCCCCGCCGCGGCGATGCATCGATGATGCCGGTCAGGATCACCGCGGCCGGCGTAGCCGCCGATCCCGTCCGATGGGTACAATCGTCTTTTCCATGTCCGCCCACCCCTGGACGATGACGACGCGCACGGCGAGCGGCGTCCGCCACGCCGCCCCGGGCGATCTGCTCGCCCGCAGCCAGATCGTGCAGAGTCCGGAGACGGGCCTCCAGTACCGAATCGAGCGCCCCATCGGCGCCGGCGGCTTCGGGCAGGCCTATCTCGCGACCCGCATCGGCCGGTCGGGAGACGTGCCGCCGACGATCTGCGTCAAGGTGAGCACGCGCAAGGACGGCTGGCTGCGCGAAGCGTATTTCGGGCAGGTCCTCGACGGCCACGAGCGCGCGATCCGCGTGTACGACGCCTTTCCGCAGCTGCACGCCGACGGCACCATGCGCTACTTCCTCGTGCTCGAGTACGCCGAGCACGGCGATCTGAGTGCGTTCCTGCGGCGCGGCGGCGGCGGCTGGTCGGAGCGCGCGGTGCGGCGCGAGATCGCCGGCATTCTCGACGTGCTGCGGCGTCTGCACCGCGGCCAGACGCTGCATCGCGATCTCACGCCGGTGAACGTCTTCGTCTGCGCCGGACCGCGGCTCAAGCTCGGCGACTTCGGCATCGTCCGCCAGCAGCACGACGCGCGCGGCATCACCGCACACACGATGAACCGGATGACGGCGCCGAGCGATCTGCTCGAGCGCGCGGCGCCGAAGTGGCAGGCGCGCGACGACGTGTATCAGGTGGGGCAGCTGCTGGGCATGCTGATCAACGGCGACGCCGGCCGGCGCATCCGGACGAGCGACATCCGCGCGCTGCCCTGCAGCGATCAGCTCAAGGAGATCGTCCACCGCTGTCTCGGCGAGCGCCGCAAGCGCTACGAGAGCGCCGACGAGATGATCGCGGCGCTGCGCACCCCGCCGGCGCCGCTGAAGACCGGCATCGTCCGCTCGCTGAAGGGGGTCCACATCACCTTCACCGGGATCTTCGCGAAGACGCGCAAGCAGGTGGCGCAGGCGGCGAAGCGCGCGGGGGCGATCGTGCACTCGGGCCCGTCGTCGCGGACCACGGTGATCGTGCGCGGACGGCCGAACGCGCTGCAGGCCGCGGGGCGCGACGGCGGCCTGAAGCTGATGGAAATCAAGCGGCTGCGCGAGAAGGGACTGCGGATCACGGTGCTGACCGAGCCGCAGTTCTGGCGCCTGACGGCGCGTCCGGCCGCAGGCGGACGATCTCAGCGGCCCTGACGCCGGAGAATCGAGACGACCTCGTCGCCGCCCATCACCGTCTTGCCGACCGTGAGGCCCACGAACTCGAATCCACGCTCCGCCGCCTCGGTCAGCTCCTTCTGCATGGTCGAGGTCCTCGCCGTCGCGAGCAGTTGATACTGGAAGCGGAGCCTGGCGGCGGGATCCCGCGGACGCTCGAGAATGACGACGACTTCCTTGCCGCCGAAGGCGCTCTTGAACTGCGTCTGGCCGCGGTAGTCGAAGCCCGCTTCGCCGGCCTCCTGCAGTTCCTTCTGCATCGTCGAGGTCTTGTTGGTGGCGAGCAGGCGGTATTCCCATGCGCCCTGGTCGGGGCGGCGCATCATCACCACCACGACCTCGGATCCGCCGATCGCCGTCTCGCCGCCCATCACGTCAGCGAAGCGGTAGCCGGCGTCCGCGGCTTCCTGCATTTCCTTCTGCATGGTCGAGGTCTTGGCGGTGGAAAGGACCCGGTATGCGAACCGCTCCTGCGCGGCAGCGGACGCCGCGGTGCACAGCACCACGACCGACGCGGCCAGCGCGCGCGCGGCGCTTCTCTGAAACGACATGTTGAGCTCCAAGCGGGGGAGGACTCAAATGTAGCAGAACATCGATGCAGAGCGCGAACGATTTCGCGTCACCACGCGCCCGGCGATGTCGCCGATTCCGGCGGCGCGTGCGGCCGGGCCGCGCCGGGACGCAACTTGCAGCACGCACCGCAAGGAGGACATCGATGCGCGCCATGGTGTACCGCGGACCGGGACGGGTTCGCGTTGAAGAGAAGGACGTTCCTGCCATCGAGCATCCGAACGACGCGATCGTCAGGGTCACGCGCGCCGCCATCTGCGGCTCGGATCTGCACATCTATCACGGCATGATGCCCGACACCCGCGTCGGACATACGTTCGGCCACGAGTTCGTCGGCGTCGTGCACGCGGTGGGTTCGTCCGTGCGCAACGTCGCCGTCGGCGAACGCGTCATGGTGCCGTTCAACATTTTCTGCGGCTCGTGTTTCTTCTGCGCGCGCGGGCTCTACAGCAACTGCCACAACGTGAACCCGAACGCGACCGCGGTCGGCGGCATCTACGGCTACTCGCACACCTGCGGCGGCTACGACGGCGGCCAGGCCGAGTTCGTCCGCGTGCCGTTCGCCGACGTCGGCCCGACGCAGATCCCCGCGTGGATGGATGACGACGACGCGGTGCTGCTGACCGATGCATGCCCCACCGGCTACTTCGGGGCGCAGCTCGGCGAGATCCGCGAAGGAGACACCGTGATGGTCTTCGGCGCCGGCCCGGTCGGGCTCTTCGCCGCGAAGTCGGCCTGGCTGATGGGCGCCGGCCGGGTCATCGTCACCGACCACATCGATTACCGGCTCGAGTGGGCGCGCCGCTTCGCCCACGCCGAAACGGTCAACTTCAACGAAGTCGACGACATCGTCCAGTGGGCGAAAGAGACGACCGAGTTCCTCGGCGCGGACGTCTGCATCGAGGCGGTGGGCGCCGAAGCGGACGGCGCGTTCTTCCAGCACGTCACCAGCGCGAAGCTGAAGCTGCAGGGAGGCTCGCCCGTGGCGCTGAATTGGTGCATCGACTGCGTGCGCAAGGGGGGCACCGTCTCGGTGATCGGCGCGTTCGGACCGCTGTTCAGCGCCGTCAAGTTCGGCGACGCGATGAACAAGGGGCTGACGATCCGCACCAATCAATGCCCGGTGAAACGGCAGTGGCCGCGCCTGTTCGAGCACGTCAGGAACGGCGTGTTGAAGCCGAGCGCCCTGGTCACGCATCGCATCCCTCTCGAGGACATCGCGGAGGGATACCACCTGATGTCGAACAAGCTCGACGGCTGCATCAAGCCGTTGATCGTTCCCAACCTGCACTGAGGGAGGAGAGGCCGTGGCCTACACGCGAGAGAAGCCGCGCACCGCGCCGAGCAGCGACGAGTTGCGCCGGAGGATTCCGGGGTGGGGGGTCGATCTCAGTCCGAGCGACCGGCCGTCGTATCCGAAAGAGATCCAGGCGGAAACCGGTGCGCACTGGGACTTTCCCGAACGCCAGCCGGAGCTGATGCCGCGCGAGAGATCGACCGAGCACGAGTTCTTGACGCCGGTGTTCGGTACCGCGCAGCCGCTGAAGGGACTGTCAGGCGCGATCCGCCGTTATGCCTATACGTTCAGCGAAGGACGGACGGCGCACTGGCTGTTGCTCATCGCCGGCGATCGCGTGGACGTCGTGGAGAGCCGGCTGAGCGCGCTGGCCGGCGGCCGTCCCGACAACGTCATCACCGAGACCGGCGTGATGAGCGAATTCCGGAACCAGGCATATCGGACGCGCTTCGGACAGCACCGCGCGGATCTGAAGCACCAGCCGCTCGACTTGCTGCTCTGGGCGGCGCCCTACGCGGCGATCGCGGGCGGCCTGTATCTCGCGGTGAGAGGACTGAACGGGCGGAGTTAGCCGACCGGCCTCTTGCCGGCGGTGAGCACGTCCCACCAGCCGAAGTGGGTCGCGAGCATGTGATCCAGCTCGCGCGTGTCTGCGGACGAGTCCGTCTGCCCCTCGTGCGGCAGGCAGTAGGCGGCGCGCGGCGCGGCGCCGAGCATGTGGAGCACGCCCTCGGAGAACCCCTTGCCGGCGTACGCGATGCAGCCGGCCATCGGCAGCGCGTCGAGGTCGTCGAGCGCGTACGGGATCTTCTCGTCGACGGTGCCGGGCGAATCCTGGAACTTGCACTCGATCGCGAACGCGCGGCTGTCCGGCTCGCTGACGCAGAACACGTCGATGCAGCGGTTCTTGCCGATGATCGACTTGCCGACGCGCACCTCGCGGTAGACCCGCAGACCCCGGGCGCCGAACCGGCGCGCGAGGTAGAGCGCGACCAGATTGGCGTAGTCGGCGCCGGTCACGAGGGCAGATCCGAGAACGCGAGCAGGCCGCGATCGATCTCCGGAAGATCGGCCGGGGCGCGCCCCTCGCCGAACCTGCGCAGCCGATCGGCGGTCAGCCTCACCGCCTCGGGATTCAGATCCGTGCCGCGGAACCGCCGGCCGGTTCCCAGCGCCGCGACGCCGACGCTGCCCGATCCCATGAACGGGTCGGCGACGATCTCGCCGGGGGCCGTGCTCTGCCTGATCAGCACCTCCGAGACCGCCGGCGGCTTCTCGGCCGGGTAGCCCCGGTGCACGCGCGGCACCGCGATGACGTCGGCGATGCCGAGGTCGTTCAGCCGCCGCTTCCCCTTCTCGAAGAAGAGCACGAACTCGTAGCGCGCGCGGTAGTGATAGCCCATCCCGATCGTCTGCTTGTCCCACACCAGCGGCTTCCAGAAGCGGAAGCCGGCGCGCTCCGCCTCGGGCTTGGCCACGAACATCGTCTCGGCGTCGCAGAACAGGTAGAGATGGGTGTTGCGCTTGAGCACGCGGAACGCTTCCTCGAACAGCTCGCCGAAGCGGGCGTTGGGAAAGACGTTGAACCAGTCGTTGCTCGACGCCTTGCTGTGCTTCAGCCGGGTGGTCGTTCCCACCGCCCGGTGCTTTTCGAGCGACTCGTAGGCCGGGTCGGTGACGACGAGGTCGATGGATTCCGACGGCTGCGCGCGCAGCCACTCCACGGCGTCGCACACCGAGAGATCGAACAGAGCGGTTTCCACGTGTAGGGTCATCTTATTACGGCGGTGATTCTCCGACGGGGCCGTGACAGAGAAGGTCATCGGGGTTCGAGGGTCGAGGGTCGAGGTTCGAGGGCGAGGGTCGAGGTTCGGGCGATGGCACGTCGGCTGCAGCGGATCAGCCCCTGGAGGGGCACTCATGTCAGAAGAGATCCGTTGGGGCCGCGATCTGGACGCCGCGTTGAAGGAATCGGGGGACAAGCTCATCCTGCTGGACTTCAGCGCCGCGCCCATGTGAAGCGGCTGCGCTCGGCTGGATGCCGAGGTGTATCCCGACCCTCGCGTGCGCGAGTTCGTCTCTCGGCAGTTCGTCCCCGTACGCGTGCACGTGAAAGAGAATGCCGAGGCCTATCGCGCGCTCGCGGATCGCTACGACGCGCAGTGGACGCCGACGATTCTCGTCCTCGACCGAAGCGGGACCGAACGGCACCGGATCGAAGGGTTCCTGCCGGCCGACGAATTCCGCGCGCAGCTGGCGCTCGGCATCGCCAAGGCGGCGTTCGCGCGCAAGGACTACGCGGCGGCCGAGCGGCTGTATCGCGACGTGGTCGATCGCTTCCCCGAGGCCGACGCTGCGGCGGAAGCGCAATACTGGGCCGGCGTGTCGAAGTATCGTGCCACCAACGATCCGGCGGCGCTGAAAGCTACGGCTGAGGCGTTCTCGAACCGGTATCAGTCTTCCACCTGGGCGACGAAGGCGTCCGTCTGGAAGTAGCGTGCGATAATCGGCCGGGCCGCTTCTCCTGATGCATTCCGCAACGCCGCCATCACTCAAGACCACGGGAATCGCCGGCCTCGACGAGCTGCTGCGCGGCGGCCTGCCCGCGGACCGCATCCATCTCATCGAAGGAGATCCCGGCACCGGCAAGACGACCCTGGCGCTGCAGTTCCTGCTCGCAGGCCGCGATCTCGGCGAGTCCTGTCTCTACGTCACCCTCTCGGAGACCGGCGAGGAGCTGCGCGACGTCGCCGAGTCGCACGGCCTCTCGCTCGACGGCGTGCACCTGTTCCAGCTCGCGACGCAGGACGCCCCGGCGGCCGAGAACTACACGCTCTACCATCCGTCCGAGATCGAGCTCGGGCAGATGCTGCAGAGCGTCCTCGACATGACCGAGCGCGTGAAGCCCAGCCGTGTCGTGCTCGATTCGCTGTCCGAGGTGCGTCTGCTCGCGCGCGACTCGCTGCGCTACCGGCGGCAGGTGCTGGCGTTGAAGGAATTCTTCGCCGGCCGCTCCTGCACCGTGATGATGCTCGACGACAAGACGGCGGGCGATCACGACCTGCAGCTCCAGAGCATCGCGCACGGCGTCATCCATCTCGAGCAGCAGGCGTCCGACTTCGGCCGGTCGCGCCGGCGGCTCCGGGTGGTCAAGCTGCGCGGCGTTGCGGCCGTCGACGGCTATCATGATTTCCGCATCCGGCGCGGCGGCCTCGAGGTCTATCCGCAGCTCGTGCCCCCCACCGGACGCGACCGGGATCCGCGGCCGGTGGCCAGCGGTCTGCCGGAACTGGATGCGATGCTCGGCGGCGGTCTGAGCTGGGGGACCTGCACCCTGTTCATCGGCCCGGCCGGCGTCGGCAAATCGACCCTCGCCGCGCAGTATCTGCCGGCCACGGCGTCGGTGACGCGGGCGGCGATCTTCCTCTTCGACGAGCGCGCCGACACCTTCATCTCGCGGGGGGACGCGCTGGGCATGCACGTGTCGGAGCGGATCGCGGCCGGCGACGTGACGATCGAACAGATCGAGCCGGGGGACGTGTCGCCGGGGGAGTTCGCCCATCGCGTCTGCGGGCACGTCGATCGCGGCGCCCGCCTGATCATCATCGACAGCATCAACGGGTATCTCAACGCCATTCCGATGGCGAACACGCCGCTCGTCCGGATGCACGAGCTGGTCTCGTTCCTCAACGAGCGTGGCGTGCTCACGCTGCTCATCGCCGCGCAGCACGGCATCATCGGCTCGTCGATGAGCGTGCCGATCGACATCACCTACCTCGCCGACTGCGTCGTCATGCTCCGCTTCTTCGAGGCGCACGGCCGCGTCCGCAAGGCGGTCTCGGTGATGAAGAAGCGGACCGGACAGCACGAGACCTCGATCCGCGAGTTCGGCATCGAGCGGAACCGCGTCCGCGTCGGCGACTCGCTGACGGACTTCCAGGGCATCCTCACCGGCGTGCCGACCTACGTCGGGGGCGCTGCGCCGCTGCTCCGCGACGATGTCCACCGGGGGTGAATCGCCGCCCGTCGCGGTGTGCGCGCCGGTCGGCCGCGACGGTCCGATCACGCGCGACCTGCTGCAGCGGATCGGCGTTCCCAGCGTGATCTACCCATCGCTGACGGAGCTTGCCCACGCGGGGCTGGACGAGGCCGGCGCGCTCCTGCTGACCGAGGAGGCGCTCGAGGGCGGAGACGCCGGCGCGCTCGTCGAGGCGCTGGCGGCGCAGCCCGCGTGGTCGGACATCCCGGTGCTGGTGTTCGCCGGCGGGCAGCGTGCGCCGGCCAGCTCGGCGACGATGGACGTGCTGACGGGATTGACCAACGTGACCACGATCGAGCGGCCGGTCCGCGTGGCGGCGGTGTACAGCATCGTCCGCGCGGCGCTGCGCGCACGCGCGCGGCAGTACGAGATGCGGGACGTGCTCGTCAGCCTGTACGCCGCGCGCAAGCAGGCCGAGGAAGCGAGCCGCCTGAAGGACGAGTTCCTCGCCACGCTGTCGCACGAGCTGCGCACGCCGTTGAACGCGATCCTCGGGTGGACCGCGCTGCTGCGCAAGGACCTCGTCGCGCCGGATCGGATCCCGCGCGTCCTCGAGATCGTCGAACGGAACGCCCGCGCGCAGGCGCAGCTGGTCTCCGACGTGCTCGAGGTGTCGCGGATGATCACCGGCAAGATCCGGCTCAACCTGCAGACGGTCTCCGTCTCGTCCATCGTGAGCGATGCCATCGATACGGTGCGGCCGGGGGCGGATGCGAAGGGAGTGGCGATCGAGTTCGCCCGCCCGCAGGACGCCCTGATCGTCACCGGCGACGCCGAACGGCTCCAGCAGGTCGTCTGGAACCTGCTGTCCAACGCCGTGAAGTTCACGCCGTCCGGCGGCGTCGCCCGCGTCGGGTTGTCACGAAGCGGCGACGGGATCGAGATCGTGGTCAGCGACACCGGCATCGGCTTGAGCGCCGAGTTCCTGCCGCACGTGTTCGAACGGTTCCGCCAGGCCGATCAGAGCTTCACGCGAGCCCACGGCGGCCTCGGCCTCGGTCTCGCCATCGTCAAGCAGGTGGTCGAGCTGCACGGCGGCGAGGTGTCGGCGGCCAGTGAAGGCACCGGACGGGGCGCCGTGTTCCGCGTCCGTCTGCCGATCGCCGGCGTTGCGGCGGAACCGCTGCCGCCGGCGGCGCTCGAAGACGAGGAACGCCCGCTGCCGGATCTGAGCGGCCGCCTCGTGCTGGTCGTCGATGACGATGACGCGACGCGCGAGCTGATGCTGGTGATGCTGACCCAGCGCGGCGCGCGCGTGACGACCGCGGCGTCCGCCCGCGAGGCCATCGCGCGGATCGACGAAGAGGTGCCGTCGCTGATCGTCGCGGACGTGGGCATGCCCGGCGAAGACGGGCTGTCGATGCTGCGGCGCCTGCGCCGCCGCCGCCCCCGGCGGGGCGGACGCGTGCCGGCGATTGCGCTCTCCGCCTACACCCGCGCCGAAGATCGCGCCGCGGCGCGGGCCGCCGGTTTCGACGCGTTCGTGCCCAAACCCGCGGTTCCCTCGCAGCTGCTCGAGGCCATCCGTGAAACGCTGGACGCGCCGCAGATGACGGACGCGAGCTGATGCTGGCGCATTTCACGCTCGCAACCGCGGACGTCGCCGGCCTCGCCGCCTTCGTCGAGCAGACGCTGCGGTATCCGCGCAAGCCCACGCCGGCGAATTCGCCGGTGCAGGTGGCGTGGTTCGACCTCGGGCACGGCCAGGAGATGCACCTGCTGCAGGTCGACGGGTTCCAGCCGTCGGCGTTCGAAGGGGAGTTCGGTCGCCACGTCGCGCTCCGCTATCCTGCCGCTGAGTTCGCGCCGCTGCGCGAACGCCTGATTGCCGCCGGCGCGGAGATCGTCGCGCCGCGGCGCGACACGCCGTTCGCGCGCTTCTTCTTCCGCGAGCCGGTGAACGGCTACGTCTTCGAAGTGATCGAAGGCGCGAGCCACTTCGACCAGTAGAACGTCATCGGCACCGGTCCGGTGTTGGTGATGCCGTGCAGTACGTCGCCGGCGCAGTACATGATGTCGCCGGGACCCACCTGCGTCACCGTTCCGCCGCATTCGATCTCACCGGTGCCCTCCGCCACGATCATGAATTCCTCCTCGGGGTGGCGGTGCGGCGGGTGCGGACTCGCGCCCGGGTCCAGCACCGCCATTCCCGTGCACATCCCCGTGAGTTGATCCGTGGGCCCGTTGTAGTGGACGAATACGCGGCAGCCGGGCTGCACGTCAGCCGGCACGGTGCGCAGCGGCGCCACGCCGTCGCGCAGCTTGGGCGCGGCGGTCGCCGCGGGAACGACAGTATCGATCGGTTCGGCCATGAGGAGATCGTTTCTCATCGGCGCGCCCGCGGTCAAGGCGCGCCGCGCGCCGGCGCGATCGGGCGCGGGAGTTGCAGCACACCGCGATCGACATCCCAGACCGGAGAGACACAATGGCCCAGATGCAAACGCTGCACGACGCTTTTCTCGACGAGCTCCGCGACGCCTACGACGCGGAAAAACAGCTGCTCAAGGCGCTGCCGCGCATGGCGAAAGCGGCGGAGTCCGATTCGCTGCGCGACGCCTTCGAAACCCATAGACAGGAAACCGTGGGGCACGTCGATCGCCTCGAACAGGTGTTCGCAGGGCTCGAGGAGCGCGTCCGCGGCAAGCACTGCGAAGGCATGGCCGGCATCATCGAAGAAGGCAAGGGCGTGATGGAGGAGGACGCGGACGGCACCACGCTCGACGCCCTGTTGATCGCGTCCGCGCAGCGCGCCGAACACTACGAGATGGCCGCCTACGGCACGCTCGTCGCCTGGGCGCGCGCGATGGGGCACCAGAATGAGGCGGGGCTGCTGCAGGAGATTCTCGATCAGGAGAAGGCGACCGACGAGAAGCTGACCCAGCTTGCCGAAGCCGGCATCAACCAGAGCGCGGCGCAGGGCGCCCACGGCGAGGACAATGACGAGGGAGCCGGGGGTAACGGCTCCGCGCGCGGCGGGGGCGCATGGTCCGGCCGAGGCGGCGGCATGAGCGAGCGTACCGGCGGACGATCCGGCGGCGGCCGCAGCGCCGCGGCGGCCGGCGGATCCCGGTCGAGCGGCGCGCGCGCGAGCGGCTCACGATCGAGCGGCTCGCGTGCCGGCTCCCGCTCGTCCCGCTCCGGCGGATCGCGATCCGCCGGCAGCAAGAAACGCTGAGCCGGCCCGCCGCGCTCTCACCGCCGGACGATCAGGCACGATCCGCCGGCCGCGAACGACACCGCACCGAAGCCGTGCAGCGGAAGCAGTCCGTCTGCGTTGGGGTCCTCTCGATCGACGATCGCCACCGGGACGTCGTCGAGGGTGACCCCGCCGATGCGCAGCCGCGACACGGGCCGGCGCGGAACGCGTCCGCGAAACAGCACCGCCACCTCCGCCCCGCTGTCCGGCACCAGCCGGACCGCCGGCCCGCGATCCGCGTCCGCGACGACCACGAACCGTCCCTCCGCTGCGGTCATCCGTACCGCGCCAGGCGCATCACACGTCAATGCCTCGTCCCACGTGAGCCGGCTGCGTCGATAGTCGAGTGTATAGTTGAACGCCGACAGGAAATCCTGACCGAGCAGGCCGCGCACGCCGCGGCCGAGCCGGGCGAGGTTCCCGGCGGGCAGCACCGGCGCCAGCACCGCCTCCGCGCGCGCCGACGCCAGCGCGAGTGACGCCAGCCGGACGACCGGGCGCACGTCCGATCCCGCGCTCGTGACGACCTCGGACCGGGCGACCACCGGGGTCTCCAGCAGCCGTGCGAGATCGTCGGCCACGATCGTTCGAGACGCCCCGGTGTCGAGAATGAAGGTGAACGGACCGGCGCCGTTGACGAAGACGGGCACGGCAATCCCGCCTCGTGCGTCGATCACCAGGGGGACGTCGGGACGCGTCCGGTCCGCGCCCGCCGCCGGCGTCACGACCGTCAAACTCATGAGACCTGCACCAAGGATTCTGCGCACCGGGCACCTCCACGGCGAAGGTGCGCCCGCAGAGGCCCCGGCGTCGTGATGGCGCCGTGACGGATCGATGATGGTGTTGCCGCAGCCATGAGGGACCGGTGAGGGAGCGCGTCGTCTACGAGTTCGGCGACGTCCAGGTGGACACCGGGCGGATGGCCGCCCGGCGCGGCGGCGGCGCTATCCCCCTGGAGCCAAAGGCGTTCGACGTCCTGGTCCATCTGATCGAACACCGCGATCGGGTGGTGGCCAAGGACGAACTGCTCGACGCCGTCTGGACCGGCACGTTCGTGACCCCCAACGTCCTGACGCGGGCCGTCGCGCAGATCCGGAAGGCGCTCGGCGACGAGAGCCAGGACGCCCGCTACGTCGAGACGATTGCCAGGCGCGGCTACCGCTTCATCGCACCCGTGACGGTGCTGCCCGTAGCGCCCTCCGCCGCGGCGCCGCCCCCACCGCCCGCTGAACCGCCGCCGGCGCCGCCGGCGCGCGAGCCGGAGGGGATTCGCCGCCGATGGAGCTGGGCCGCGGCGCTGGCGCTGGCCTCGCTCGGACTGGCCGCCGCCGTTTCGATGATCGGCCGCGTCCCGCCGGCGGACGATCGCGAGAGCGCCGCCTCAGACCTGCCGCTGACCCGGATCACGAACCGCCGCGGCTACACGGCGAACCCGGCGCTGTCCCCTGACGGACGATCGATCGTCTATGCGTCCGACGCAACCGGGGCCCTCGAGCTGTATCTCGTCAGCCTCGCCCCCGGAAGCGCGGAGATCGCCCTGACGAAGGACGGCGGCCACAACATGCAGCCGGCCTGGTCGCCTGACGGGCAGTGGATCGCATTTCATTCGCGACGCCGCGGCGGCGTGTGGATCGTGCCGTCCAGCGGCGGCGTTCCGCGGCAGATCGTCGAGTTCGGCTCCGATCCGGCCTGGTCGCCCGACAGCAGCACCATCGTCTTCACCTCCGACGCCGGCGGTCTGGCCGGACAGTCGTCCTTGTGGACGATCCGCCGCGACGGCACCGGACGCCGCCAGCTCACGACGATCGGCTCGCCGCCAGGCGGGCATCGCGCTCCCGCGTGGTCCCGCGACGGCCGCCTCGTCGCGTTCATCGTGGCGCGCGGCGGCTGGCAGATGGACGTTCGCACGGTGAACGTCGCCACCGGCGCGCAGGCGCTCATCGCGGCGGCCACCAACGGCGCCGATCCCGTCTTCGCCCCCGGCGGCGACGCGCTGCTCTGGGGCGGAACGACGCCGTCGGGCAACGGCCGCGTATTCAGGCACGCCATCGACGCGGACGGGAATCCCGTCGGTGAGACGGAAGTGCTGCTGCCAATGGAAGCGGGGATCGTCGAGGGACTGTCGCTCTCGTCCAACGGCACGCTCGCCTTCGCCGCCCGCACCGTCGACGCGAACCTGTGGGGCACGGATATCGGGCCCGACGGCAAGGGCAGCGAACCGGTCCGCCTCACCGACGACGTCTCGCGGAACACGCACCCGGATTACGCGTCCGACGGCCGCGTCGCCTACATGCAGACCGCCGTCGGCGCGCCTCCCTCGGTGTGGACGATGCGGGACGACGGGAGCGATCGCACGCCGCTCGTCACCGGAGCCGGCGCCGGCGATCCGCAGTGGGATCTGAAGCACGACCGGCTGCTCGTGCAGCGCGGCACCACCGAGTCGGGATGGCGCCTGTTGTGGGTGGATCTCGCGTCGCGGCGCGAGACGTTCGCGATGGACCTGCGCAAGGACATGATTGCGCCGCGGCTCTCGCCCGACGGCCAGTCGCTCGCCTATCACCGCATCGAAGAGAGCGGCGTGCTCAGCGTCTGGCGGGCGGGCTTCGGCGGACCGGAGAAGAAGGTCGCGGTCGACCCGGAGGCGGTGTCCTATCCGGCGTGGTCGCCGGACGGGAAGACGCTCGCGGTCGAGATCAAGCGAGGCGACTCGACGCACATCGCCTGGGTTCCGGCGTCCGGCGGACCGATCGTGCAGCTGACCAAGGGCTTCGGACAGTCGTGGCCGCACACGTGGGCGCCCGACAACGATCGCATCGCGTTTGCCGGACAGCGCGACGGCGTCTGGAACGTCTATACCGTGTCGCGCACGACCGGCGCGGTGACGCAGGTCACGGCGTTCAAGTCCGCGGCCGGCTACGTCCGGTATCCGGCCTGGCACCCGTCCGGTTCGCGCATCGTCTTCGAGCGCGCGCTCGAAACCGCGAACGTGTGGACCGTCCCGGTGCCTTCGACGTCCGCGGGCAAGTGACGAACGTGCGGCGGCTCAGGGTGCCGTCGGGATCGAGGGCAGCGCCCACGGCCCGCGGTACGCCTTGGTGACGAGCTTCTGCGCCTCGGCATCGCCGATCACCTGTTCGCGCGCCGCGTCCCAGGCCACGCGGCGGCCGGTGCGGAAGGCGATGTTGGCGAGGTGGCAGGCGATCATCGAGTTGTGCCCGATCTCGACGTCGGAGTTCGGCCGCTTGCGCGATTCGACGCAGTCGAGGAAATCGCGCATGTGCGCCTGGTTCATGTTCCCGCTCGCGCCGCGCCGCGGTTCTCCCTTCATCCGGTAGGTCTTGCGGTTGCTCTTGGTTTCCGTCTCCGGCAGCACTTCCCAGCCGCCGCGATCGACCACGAGCACGCCGTTGTTGCCGTGGAACGCGGCGCCGTGATCGCGCATGTAGGGTCCCTGTCCGACGGCGGTCGCATGCTCCCACAACATGCTGAAGCCGTCGAACTCCCACAGCGCCTGCTGCGTGTCCGGCGTTTCTTCCGCATCCTCGGGGAAGCCGAATTTGCCGCCGACCGACGTGGCGGATTTCGGCGCCGTGACACCCATCGCCCAGTTCGCGACGTCGATCATGTGCGCGCCCCAGTCGGTCATCAGGCCGCCTGAGTAGTCGTAGTACCAACGGAAGTTGAAGTGGAACCGGTTGCGGTTGAACGGCCGCTTCGGCGCCGGCCCGAGCCACATGTCGTAGTCGACGGTCGCGGGCGGCTCGCTGTCGGGCAGCGGCGCGATGTTGCCCATCCAGTCTTGATACGCCCAGGTCTTCACCAGGCGGATCTTGCCGAGCGCGCCGCTCTTCACGTATTCCGCGGCTTCGCGGAAATGCGTGCTGCTCCGCTGCTGGGTCCCCATCTGCACCACGCGGTCGTAGCGGCGGGCGGCGTTGACCATGACGCGCCCCTCGCCGATCGTGAGCGCGAGCGGCTTCTCCACGTAGACGTCCTTGCCCGCCTGGCACGCCATTACCGTCGGCAGCGCGTGCCAGTGATCGGGCGTGCCCACGATCACCGCATCCACGTCCTGGCGATCGAGCACGCGGCGGAAGTCCCGCGTGGTGAGTTCCGGCGTCTGTTCGAAGGTGCGCTTGATGCTCTCGGCGGTCCTGGCGGTCTGCTCGTCGTCCACGTCGCAGAGGGCGACGCACTGGGCGCCGAGCGTCAGCGCGTTGCGGAGCACGCCGCTGCCCTGGCCGCCACACCCGATCAGCGCGATGCGGATGCGGCGGTTCGCGCCGGCGACGCGGTCCTGCGACCCGGCGGCTTGTGACGCCCGGGCGGGAGCGCTCAGCAGGACGCCGCCGGCGGCGCCCGCGGCGGCGTGTTTGAGGAACGTGCGGCGGGTGCGGCGGCTCATGCGGCCCTCCTGAAGAGAAACGGCCGCCATTATATCCGCGAGGTATCGCTAGTGCAGCGCACGCTCGCGCGCCGCCGTCTTCAGGGCCTCCGTGAACGCATCGGCATCGGTCCAGTCGCCGTCGAACCGGTGGCCGTTGATGAAGAAGGCCGGCGTGCCTCTGACGCCGTCCTCCGCCGCCAGGCGGATGTCCCGCTCGATCCGCGCACGGCTGGCGCCGCTGGCGAGATCCGCGGCCACGTCCGGCAGCGCCGCCCCGGCCGCCTCGGCGTAGCCGAGCAGATCGTCGATCTCGAGCGCGTCCTGGTTCTCGAACAGCATCTCGTGCATGCGCCAGAAGGCCGTCTCGCCGGCCCGCGCCGCGACCGACTCGGCCGCGGCCGCCGCGTTCATCGCACGCGGGTGCACGTCGTCCAGCGGAAAGTTGCGAAACACGAAGCGTACGGAGTCGCCCAGCTCGGAGAGCGCCACCTGGAGCACCAGGTAGGCGCGCGCGCAGAACGGGCACTCGTAATCGCCGTACTCGACGAGCGTCACACGTGCCGATCGCGAGCCCCTCGCGTGATCCATCTCCATGCCGTTGATTGATAGCAAACCCTCCGCCGGGTTCGCGTCCGGCGAAACTACACGTGCGTGTCACAACACTGCAGAGCCTGGCTTGCGGCTGAGCTTGCACGCCTTCCGGATTTGCTTGGCATTGCCCGGCGGTGCCGCGGAAGACCGTTCGCGCCCCCCGGCATACGAGTTGCTCTGGAGCGGGCGCCATGGCGCGCTCCGGGGCGTTGGTCGTCGTTCGCGTCCTCACCGTGACGGCACTCGTTCTCGTGTTCAGTTCGCCGCCCGCCGTGCCGCTCGCGGCCGCGTCACGGGCGGAGGCGAAGCTCGATTCGCTGCTGCGAGCAAGGCTGACGCGGGAGGGGCGCTCCCGGGTCCTGCTGCAGATGTCCACGCCGGGCGGCGCGCTGCAGGTCGCTGCCGAGGCGCGCCTTCTGGGCGCGGCCGTGCGCCGCGAGCTTCCGGGAATCAACGCCGTCGTCGTCGACGTCCCCAACCGCGCGCTTCCGGTGCTCGCCGCCAACCCGCTCGTCGAACGGGTCTCGCACGATCGGCTCGTCGCCGCGGCGATGGACCGCACGTCGGCCACGGTCGGCGCCCGGGCCGTTCGCGAGCAACTCAACGTGGACGGCAGCGGCATCGGGGTTGCCGTCATCGACTCCGGGATCACCCCGTGGCACGACGACCTCGGCGACGGCGCGGGCGGGCAGCGCGTCGCCCGCTTCGTCGATTTCGTGAATGGCCTGACGACACCGTATGACGATTACGGTCACGGGACGCACGTCGCCGGGATCGTCGCGGGCAACGGCTTCGACTCGGGCGGCGCGCGAAGCGGGATGGCGCCCGGCGCGCATCTCGTGGCGCTCAAGGTGCTGAACGCCGCAGGAGAAGGACGCATCAGCGACGTCATCGCCGCACTCGACTACGTCGTCGCCAACAAGGATGCGCTGAACATCCGCGTCGTCAACCTGTCGGTGGCGGGCGGGGTCCACGAGTCGTATCTGACGGATCCGCTCACGCTCGCGGCCAGGCGCGTCGTCGCGGCAGGCATCGTCGTCGTCGCCGCGGCGGGGAACTACGGTCGCGGGCCGGAAGGGCGCGCGCGGTACGCCGGCGTGACGTCGCCCGGCAACGCGCCGTGGGTCCTCACGGTCGGCGCGTCGAGCCACATGGGGACCGCGGATCGCGCCGACGACACGATGGCGCCTTTCAGCTCGCGCGGCCCGGGCGCGGTGGACTACGCCGCCAAGCCGGACGTGGTCGCGCCGGGCGTGGGAATCGAGTCGCTGACCGACGCGTCGAGCGCGCTGTATGCGGGCAGCACGTCGCTGCTGAGCGGCACCGCAGCGCTGCCGTATTTCCCCTACATGAGCCTGACCGGATCGAGCATGGCCGCGCCGGTCGCGAGCGGGACGATCGCGCTGATGCTCCAGGCGAACCCGTCGCTGACGCCGAACGCGGTGAAGGCGATTCTGCAGTACACGGCCCAGCCGTACGCCGGCCACGATTTCCTGACGCAGGGCGCGGGGTTCATCAACGCCAGGGGCGCGGTCCAACTCGCAAAGTATCTCGGCGCGCCCGCGGCGCTGCCGTATCCGGCGACGTCGGGCTGGAGCCGCCACCTGATTTGGGGCAACCATCTCGCGCGCGGCGGACGGCTGACCGCCGACGCGAATGCGTGGTCCACCGCCGTCACCTGGGGCGAGGGCACCACCGCGACCGGCGACAGGATCCGGTGGGGCCTGACCTGCACCACCGCGACGTGCGACGCGCTGTTCAGCAAGCCGTGGCAGACGGTGTGCGCCGATCTGTTGTGCTCGGCGCTCGGCGGCGACGCCGCGCAGTCGCCCAACGTCGTGTGGGGCGCGCTGTGTGCGGGGCTCGACTGTCCGGTGCCCTGGAGCGCGTCCACGGTCACGGCGACGAGCGATCCGGAGGCCGACACCGTGGTGTGGGGCACCAGTGACACCGAAGGAGATACGGTGGTCTGGGGCACAAGCTGCCGCGACCCCGCGTGCGAACCCGTCGTGTGGAATCGGCGGTGACGATCACGTCCGACAGCGAGCTCGCCTGGCGAGCGCAGCCGCGCGCCGCCAGGGCGTACGTCGCCGCCGTCACCATTGCGGGCGCGATCGTGCTGGGTGCAGCGGTCCCGACAGCGGTACCGGACCCGGCGCTGTTCCTGTTCCTGCTGCTCACCGTCTGCGTCACGTCCGCGTGGAAGGTCAACCTCCCGATCTCGCTCTCGAGCGGCTCGACGCTCTCGGTGTCCTACGCCGCGAACCTGATGGCGCTCCTGCTGCTCGGACCGCGCGTCGCGGTCGCGATCGCGGCCGTGGGCGTGTGGGTGCAGTGCACCGTCAACGTCAAGCGCCGGTACCCGCTCTACCGCACGGCGTTCAGCATCGCGGCCGAGGTATTGACGATGGCGGTGACGGGCGCGGCGTATCGGGCGCTCGGCGGCGGCGATCCGCCGTTCGACGTGCCGGCGCTGCTGAAGCCGGTCGTCGGCGCCATCGCGGCGTACTTCCTGTGCAACACCGCGCTGGTGGCGATCGCCATCGGCCTGTCGACCTGCCGCTCGATCGTCGCGGTGTGGCGCGAGGAGTTCCTGTGGAGCGCCACGAGCTTCGTCGTCGCCGGATCCGCGGGCGCGCTGGCCGCCGTGGTGATTTCGCGCGGCGAGATCTGGAAAGCGGTCGTCCTGCTGGCGCCGGTCTATCTCGCGTATCAGACCTACCGGCTCTTCATCGCCCGGCTTCAGGACCAGAAGCGGCACCTCGACGAGATGACGCGGCTGCAGAAGGAGCGCGGCGACCTGCTCGAACGCGAGCGCGCCGCGCGCGCCAGCGCCGAGGCGGCGAACCGCTTGAAGGATCAGTTCCTCGCCACCGTCTCGCACGAGCTGCGCACGCCGATGAACGCCATTCTCGGCTGGGCCGACATGCTGCGGCTCGGCACGCTGCCCCCCGAGCGCCGGGAGCGCGCGTGCGAAGCGGTCTTCAACAATGCGATGCGGCAGGCGCGCCTGATCGACGAGCTGCTCGACATGGCGCGGATCATGGCGGGCAAGCTGCAGCTGGAGCGCGCCGACGTGGATCCGCGAGAGATTGCGCAGGCCGCGCTGGAGATCATCCAGATCGCCGCCGACGCCAAGGGCATCCGCGTCGACGTCGACATCGCCGACGGGCTGGGCTCGTTCCATGCGGACGGTCCGCGTCTGCAGCAGGTGGTGTGGAATCTCCTGGCGAACGCGGTGAAGTTCACACCCGCCGGCGGCGTCGTCCGTCTGGCGATCCGGCGTACCGGAGATCTCGGCGAGATCGTCGTCGCCGACTCGGGTGTCGGCATTCCTGCCGGGTTCCTGTCGTCGGTGTTCGAGCCGTTCTGCCAGGCTGACGCGAGTCCGACCCGCGAGTACGACGGCCTCGGGCTGGGCCTCGCGATCGCCAAGCAGGTCGTGGACGCGCACGGCGGAACGATCTCCGCCGAGAGCGGAGGGCTCGGGCAGGGCGCCACGTTCACCGTGAGGCTGCCCGTCGCCGGGGTCGCGGGTCAGCGTTTGACGACGGCGGCGGACACGGTGCCGAGCACCGTTGCCGCGGACGTCACCGTCGCGCGCATCGTGTAGGCGCCGGCGGGCAGGCGGTCCAGCGGAAACTCCGCCTCCGCCAGCAGCACGCCGTCGCGCGGCTCGGGCGTGACGATCCGCTCGATGCCGGCGAATTCCACCTTCACCAGCAGATCGTCCGGCATTGCGGCGGTTGGCGCCGGATACAGCTCGAGTGTGGCGCCTATCGTCGCGACGGCAGGCGAAAGCACGTCCACCAGCAGCGGTCTGCGCCCGCGCCCGTCCGCCGTCCAGCGGAGCAGATCGCTTGCGGCCAGCGGTCCGAGCGCCGTCAGCCGTGCGCTCACGGGGGCGTCGATCGCGCCGATCGCGCCTGCCGAGTCGGTGACGGCGACGCGCAGCGTATAGACGCCCGCATCGAGCGGCAGCGACAGGTTCGTGCCGTGCGTGCCGTCGGGCCGCGCCTCGAGCGGCGGCGTGGCTGTCCGCACGGCGCCGCGAGCGTCCACCAGCGCGAGCAGGGCGCTCAACGGCTCGCTGGGAGATCCCTGCACGTCGATCTGGACGTCGAGCGCAAGCGGCGCCGCACCGCCGCCGCGGCGGATCGCGCGGCCGATCAGGATCGCGAGGCCCGTCTGCCGGCGTCCCGACGCGATCGCGGCGCGAAGGCGTTCAGACGCGGATGCCGCGGATGAGGACGCCGCCGGCGTCAGCATGCCGCTGACCGAGACGAGTGCGGCGGCGACGCGCCGCGGTGCGTCGGCGCTCGCGCCGGCGCGGCTGACGGTCAGGCTGAGGGCGAATTCCTGGCCCGGCTGTGTGCCGTCGGGCGGCTGCACGACGAGGCGGTACACCGGCGCTGCCGCGGTGACCGCGTCGAACACGGGGCCGACCGCGCCGGCCAGCGGAGCTCCCGACGGATGGAACGTCGCGGCGACGACGCGCCGGGGCTGGCCGTCCAGCTGGACGGCGAAGTCGGACGCCGCGAGCCCGGGTATCGGCCGACCCTGCGCGTCGACCACCGACGCGTCGATCGTGACGCCGACCACGGAAGCGGTCGTCTGCGGCGGCCAGGGTGCGGCGCTGGCCGCGTTGGCGAGCGCCGCGCACGCGGCGATCAGCAGCATCCGCATCGCGCCTCATCTTACACAGCGATCGGCGGCCTGCATGCCCTTTGCAGGAACCGGTGGAAGGAGCACACCGCATGTCGACCTCTCGAACTCTGCAGCATGAACGGCCATCGGATCCGAAAGAGAAAGGCGCTAAGCCCGAGTACCCGCAGAAACCAATCGAGCCGCCGGGCTCGGACGCGGAGATGACGCCCCGGGCGGATCACGGCGAGACCAGCTACAAGGGGCTCGGCCGTCTCACCGATCGTGCGGCGCTGATCACCGGCGGCGACAGCGGCATCGGCCGGGCAGTGGCGATTGCCTTCGCGCGCGAAGGGGCGGACGTGCTTCTGAGCTATCTGCCCGAAGAGGAGCGCGATGCGCGCGAGTCGGCCGAGTGGGTGACGAACGCCGGACGCAGGGCGATCCTCGCCGGCGGCGATATCCGCGACGAGCGCCACTGCGCCGCGCTGATCGATCGCGCCTTCGACGAGTTCGGCAAGCTGGACATCCTCGTCAACAACGCCGCGTTCCAGCGAACGCACGACACGATCGAGGCGTTCACGACCGAGGAGTTCGACGCCACCTTCAAGACCAACGTGTACGCGATGTTCTGGCTGTGCCGCGCCGCGCTGCCGCGGATGGCCGCCGGCGCCACGATCATCAACACCGCGTCGATCCAGGCGTTCGATCCCAGCCCCAACCTGCTCGCCTACGCCCCGACGAAGGCGGCGATCGTGAACTTCACGAAGGCGCTGTCGCAGCTGGCGATGAAGAAGGGGGTGCGCGTCAACGCCGTCGCCCCCGGCCCGGTGTGGACGCCGTTGATCCCGTCGACCATGCCGGAGGCGAAGACGCGCACGTTCGGCCAGGACACCGCCTTCGGCCGCGCCGCGCAGCCGGTGGAGATCGCGCCGCTGTTCGTGTTCCTCGCCTCGAACGAGGCCCGCTTCGTCACCGGCGAGGTCTACGGTGCGACCGGCGGCCAGACGCCACTGTAATCACCGGTAACCGGTAACCGGTAACCGGTAACCGGTAACCGGCAACCGGCAACCGGCAACTGGTAACCGGCAACCGGCAACCGGTAACCGGCAACGATTCGAACTACAGTATTGGCAGTGGCCGAGGGGAAGCTGGTGTACTCGTCCGCCGCCGGGCGGATCTGCAAGGGCTGCGGCCAGCCGGAGCGCGGTTGCCGATGCGGCAGCGCCCCGGCGGACGCGGTGCCGTCGCGCCCGGTCGCGAAGCTGCGCATGGAGAAGGCGGGGCGCGGCGGCAAGACCGTCACCGTCGTGTACGGGCTGCCGAACAATGCGGCATTTCTGAAGGATCTCGCGGCGGACCTGAAGAAGGCGTGCGGCACCGGCGGCACCGCCACGAACGAGGGCGTCGAGCTGCAGGGGGATCTGCGCGAGCGCGTGCGCGCACTGCTGATCGCCAGGGGCTTCCAGGTCAAGGGCTGAGTGCTGCGGATCGCTTTTCTCGGCTGCGGCTTCATCACGCGCGTGCACAGCCGCCACCTCCGGACATTGCGGCCCGACGTGGTGTGCGGCTACGCGAGCCGCGATGCGCAGCGTGCCGAGGCGTTCCGCAGCCGCTACAGCGGCTTCGCCAGCTATCCCGATTACGCGTCGGCGATCGCGGATCCGCGGGTCGACGCGGTGGTGGTGGCGGTGCCGCCGCGCTTCCACCTCGAGCTCGTGCTGCAGGCGCTGGCGGCCGGCAAGCACGTGCTGGTCGAGAAGCCGGCGTTTCCGCGGCTGGACGACTACGCCACCGCCATCGCCGCGCGCGACGCCGCACAGCGCGTGGTGCTGGTCGGCGAGAACGATCATTACAAGCCGCTCGCGGTCCGGCTGCGGGCGCTGCTCCGCGAGGGCGCGATCGGCGACATGGTGTTCGCGCATTTCACCACCATTGTCAGGCGGCTGAAGAGCGCGGACGACTGGCGCAACGACGAGTTCATGGCGGGCGGCGACGCTTTTTTCGAGGAAGGGATTCACTGGCTGCACGTGGCCGGCAGTCTCGGGCCGCGCATCGCGGCGATTCACGGCTATCGTCCGTCGCTGTCGGCGGACGGCCCCGACCGCCGCGCCAAGAGCATGATGATCGCGTTCCGCTACGACAACGGCGCGGTCGGCTCGCTGTTCTATTCCCGCGAGATCCCGTCGCTGTTCCGCGGTCTGCGGCTGTCGAAGCTGTACGGGCGCGAGGGGATCATCAGCTTCGAGTCGAACGGCGTCGTGGTGGTGGCCCGCGGGCGCGGCCTGCCGCGCGTGGTGTTCCCCGGGTTCCGCGACATCCGCGGCTACCGGGCGATGTATCGTGACTTCCGGCGCGCGATTACCAGCGGCAGCACGCCGGAGATGAGCCTGGAGCGCGCCATCGAAGATCACCGCCTGATGGACCAGGTCTACGCCAGCCTGTGAGCGAACGCTTCGACGCCATCATCATCGGCAGCGGCGCCGGCGGCGGCACGCTCGCGCACGCGCTCGCCCCCACCGGCGCCCGGATCCTCATCGTCGAGCGCGGCGACTTCGTCCCGCAGGAAGCGGAGAACTGGAGTCCGGAGGCGGTCTGGCGGCAGCTCCGCTACCGCAGCCGCGAGCAGTGGCTCGACGCCGACGGCCGCCCGTTCCGGCCCTACACCCACTACAACGTCGGCGGCAACACCAAGTTCTGGGGCGCCGTGCTGTACCGGCTGCGGCGCGAAGACTTCCAGGCGGTCCAGCACGCCGACGGCGTCTCGCCGGAATGGCCGATCGACTACGACACGCTCGCGCCCTATTACGAGCGGGCCGAGCGGCTGTATCGGGTGCGCGGCGCGGTCGGCGACGACCCGACGGAGCCGCCGCACGGCCCGTATCCGTTCCCGCCGGTGCCGCACGCGCCGGGGATGGCCCGCATCGCGGCGCGGCTCCGCGCGCAGGGCCTGCATCCCTCGCCGCTGCCGCTCGGCATCCTGAACCCCGGCGATCCGGACGGCTGCCGCCTCTGCAACACCTGCAACTCGTTCGTCTGCCAGGTGCACGCCAAGAGCGACGCCGACGTGATCGCGGTGCGCCCGGCCATCGCGCACGCCAACGTCACGCTGTGGACCAACGCGTGCGCGCGGCGCCTCATCGCCGATCCGTCGGGGCGCAGGGTGGAGGCGATCGAGGTCGAGCGCAACGGCGCCGTCGAGCGCGTTGCCGCATCGACGATCGTGGTGGCGTGCGGCGCGATCAATTCCGCGGCGCTGCTGCTCCGCTCCGCGTGCGGCCGCCATCCCCGCGGCCTGGCGAACTCCTCCGGCCTCGTCGGCCGCCGTTACATGGCGCACCTGGCGACCATGCTCGAGGGGGTGCACTGGAGGACGAACGCGGACGAATTCCAGAAGACGCTGGCGATCAACGACTTCTACCTCGCGGGTGCGCGCACGCCGTACCCGCTCGGGCAAATCCAGTCGCAGGGACGCACGCACGCGATCATGGCGAAGGTGACCGGCGACACCTGGGCGTGGCGCGGCATCCAGATGCGCTTCATCCCGGAGTGGGCCTACGAGATGTGGGTGTCGCGCGCGACCGACTGGCTGGCGATGACCGAGGACCTGCCCGATCCCGAGAACCGCGTCCGCCTCGCGCCCGACGGCAGCATCGTGCTCGAATACCGCCCCAACAACACCGCCGCGCACGCGCGGCTGGTCGAGGAGCTGCGCGCGATGCTCGCCGCCCTCGGCTACTGGTCGCCGCGCATCTTCGCGCATTCCGCCGGCGCCAAGAACACGACGCACCAGTGCGGAACGCTGGTGTTCGGCACCAATCCGCGAGACTCCGTGCTCGATCCGTTCTGCCGCACCCATGACGTCGAGAACCTGTTCGTCGTCGACGCGTCGTTCTTCCCGTCTTCGGCGGCGGTGAACCCGGGGCTGACGATTGCGGCGCAGGCGCTGCGCGTCGCCGATCACATCAAGGCGCACGATTTATGAAGGCTCGATCGTTCAGTCACACCGGCATCACCGTATCCGACTTCAACCGCGCGGTCCGCTTCTGGTGGGACGTGTTCGGCTGCCCGCTGGTGGGCGTCGCCGACGCGCCGCCCGAGCGCGTGCGCGGCTTCTTCGGCGTCGACGTGCCCGGCGCGGCCTGCAAGATCGGCTGGATCCGCATCCCCGGCGGCGCCGTCGTCGAGATCTTCCACTTCGAGCCGGCGCTGCCGCCGCAGCCGGTGGCGTGGAGCCGCATCGGCTTCACCCACATCTGCCTGAACGTGCGCGGCATCCGCCGCTGGCACGACTACCTGGCGCGCAAGGGGGTGGAGATCGTCTGCCCCCCCGAGCAGTCGCCGCGCGGCCACTGGCTGTTCTTCGTCAAGGACTTCGACGGCAACCTGATCGAGATCACCGACCTCGGCTACATGTACCACGTGCTGAACTGGCTCGGGCCGCTGGGCGGCTGGGTCTTCCGCCGCGGGATGTACCGGAAGTATTACGAGTAGCGGACGTCAGATCTGCTCTTCGAGGAACGCCGCCGCCACCTCCTGCGCCCTGCGCCACAGGCCGCGCTGCTTCCATTGGTCGAGCGTGAGCCGATCGCAGCCGCCGGTGTCGCGCTCGAACATGGCGTGCAGCTGGCGCGCCACCGTTTCGTCGTAGCCGCAGACGTTGTTCTCCTCGTTGTGCGCGAAGGAGCGGTTGTCGAAGTTGGTGGTGCCGATCGTGAACCACCGTCCGTCGACCACCATCGTCTTGTGGTGCAGCATCGTCCGGTTGTATTCGAGGATCTGGATGCCGGCCTCGAGCAGCCGGCCGTAGACGCGGACGCTGTTCTGGTGCGCCAGCCAGTTGTCGTTGTAGCGCGCCGCCACCATGATCCGCACGTCGACGCCGCGGCGCTGGGCTTCGATCAGTGCGTCGCGCCCGGCCGCGTCGGGCACGAAGTAGGGGTTGGCGATGAAGATGGATCGCCGCGCCGAGATGATCGACAGGTAGTACATGATGCGCACCGTCGAGGCGCCGACCTCCGGCGAGCTGAGGATGGTCTGCAGCGCCAGCGGCCCGGCGGGCTCGATGTACGGATAGTAGAGCGGTCCCGACACCAGCTCGCTGGTGGTCTGCAGCCAGTTCTGCGCGAAGCCGGTCTGCAGCGGCGTCACCGCCGGTCCTTCGAGGCGGATCATCAGGTCCCGCCACTCCGAGGCGTTGCGCGCCCGGCCCCGCCAGTGATCGGCGATGCCGGCGCCCCCGGTGAACGCGATCCGGCCGTCGATGATCAGCGACTTGCGGTGCGTGCGGTGGTTGTAGCGGCCGAGATGCTTCCAGCTGAAGGGGTTGTACCAGGCGAGATGGCACGAGCCCCGCTCGAGGGTCGAGAGGATGTCTTCGCCGATGGACGACGATCCCACCGCGTCGAGCAGAATCTTGACCCGCACGCCCGACGCCGCCTTTGCCGCCAGCGCCTGCGCGAACTGCCGTCCGATCTCCCCCGCCCAGTAGATGTAGGCCTCGATCGTGATCGAGTACTCGGCCTCGTCGATCGCGCGCAGCATCGCCGGGTAGAACTCGTCGCCGTCGTTCAGCAGCGTCAGCGCGTTGCCGGGCAGGAACGGCACGCCGGTTGCCCCCGCCATGGTCGGCAGGAACTCTTCGTCGTCGACGGCGAATTCGTGATCGAGGCCGTAACGGGGCGGGGTCTCCGCGGGTGCGATCAGGTAGCTGACGAAGGCCATCGCGCCGGTGCCCCACGCCCAGGCCCACTGGTCGTAGATGAGGGCCCACAGGCACACGGCCGCCCAGGGGTACCAGGACCACAGCAGCCGCCGCATCCGCGTCCAGAACGGCAGCACCCCCTTGGGCTTCCGGTGCAGCGGGTCCGGCGCCATGCGATAGCGCCAGCGCCGGGCCAGCCGGTGCCCGCGCCACTGGGCCATCGGGCGCCGCTGGCGGGCGAAGGTTCGTTGAAACCGGACCGGGTCGAGGACGGCGGTGGGCAGCGGCAGGTCCTTGCGGCGGGCGCTCCGGGCCATCAGCCGAGCTCCAATGCAACCGTCACGCCGACGGTAGAGGTCGGCACGAAAAAGATTTCGTCCATGCGCAGCTTCCGTGCTCGGCATATACTTGCCGCTCGACTATTCGTTTGTTCGAAGGAAGGGTATGGCAGCATCGATGAACGGCACCATCAAGCGGCTCGTCAGCGACAAGGGGTTCGGCTTCATCCTGGCGGAGGACGGTACGGAGTACTTCTTCCACAATTCGGCGTGCCGGGACACGCGGTTCGACCAGCTGCGCGAGGGTCAGTCCGTGACGTTCGAAAAGGGTCAGGGTCCCAAGGGGCCGCGCGCGGAAAGCGTTCGCGTCGCATAAGCGTAAGCGTCGGCGGCGGTGCGGCGTCCGCGCTACAATCGCGGCAGGAGGTCGCACATGGCTCTTCAGAAATGCGCCCATCCGGCCTGCAGCTGCACCGTGCAGGCGAATGGCCCCTACGGGAAGTACTGCAGCGAGCACTGTAAGGACGCGGGACAGATCACGGAGCTGCGCTGCGGCTGCCGCCATCCGGGCTGCGACTGAGCATCACCGCACGAGGAACAGGCGATCCTGGCGGCGCAGCGCCCAGCGGATCTTTCCGTCGGCGTCGACGATGGCGTCTTCTTCCTGCGCCATCCTCACCGGCTGATTTCCCCACTCGGCTACGGGTGTCGTCGCCTGCAGCTCGATGGAGTACCACATTCCGGGTCTGACCGGCGCGTCGCCGCGTCCCGGCACGCCCGTCTGATAGTCCCACAAGCCAATCAACGGTCCGGCACCATGCCCGTGCAGCCCGATCGGGTGTGAGTACACCGTGCCGTCGATCCCCTGTGCCTTCATCCGCTCGAGCGACGCGCGGAGGATCTCGTTGCCGCTTCGTCCCGGCCTGATCTCCTCCATGACGATGTCCTGCAGCGCGTTGGCGCTGGCGAGCGCGCGCCGCAGGCCGTCGGGGGCGTCGGTTTCTCCCGGCCGCAGCACGTAGGCGTTGTGCTGGGTGTCGGTGTTCAGCCGCGCCGCCGTGATGCCGACGTCGCAGTGCAGCACGTCGCCGCGCTGGATGATCGGATCGGCCCCGATCTCCGCTTCCGTCCGGCCGCGGCGCTGCACCGACACGCTCGGCTGGAACCACGTGCCCAGCCCTTGATCGTTCACGCGCTGCCGCCACCACCACACCAGATCGCTCGTGCGCGTCCTGCCCGGCGTGATCGTCGCGCTCGAGAACATCGTCTGCGTCATCGACCAGACCAGCTCCTGCATGCGGCGGAAGAAGACCTCCTCGTCGGGCAGCCGCGCCGCGATCAATTCGAGCGGCAGCAGCTCGGCGTCCTTGAAGCGGGACGTCCACGCCTCCCCGAGCGCCGCCGACATGCCTTTGAGCTCGCCGCTCGACAAGCCATCCGAGAAGGCGAACACCGTCGATCGATTGATGCCGATCGTCCGCGGCTTCCGCTCCTCGATCACCGTCTTGAGGGCCTGCCACTGCTCGTCGCCCCACAGCTCCGCCTGCTGGCCGCGGCCCACGTTGCCGGCCGCCGCCTGCGACGATCGGCGGGCGTCGAACACGCCTCCCTGCGACGTCCCTCCCAGCGCGATGCGCTCCACGCAGGCGGCGGACGGCGGCGCAGCCGCCGCCGCCGAACCCGGGTCCTCGTGCACCGCGCACTTGTCGAAGAAGACGTAGATCGTCCGCCGCCGCGCGGCGAACGTCTCCGGCGCGGTGATCGCCGTGAACACCGGGTCTTCGTTGTATTCGCGCATCGGCACGACCCACATGTCGATGCCGTGCCGGCGCATCAGCGGCGGCAGGATCGTGTCCAGGCGCTGCTTCAGCCACCGCTGCTGCATCTCCGCCTGCTCGCGCAGCGTGCCGAACGGCCGGGGCCTGTCGAGCGGCGGCTCCGGCGCCTGCGCCGCGCCCGGCGCCGCGAGCATCACGATCAGCGCGAGCACCCGGAACCCTCTCATCTCTTCACTCCTCTGATCGCCACGCGGTAGCTGTTCTCCGCGTTCAGGTTGATCAGCGACACGAACGCTCGCCCCGTGCGATCGGTCCCGATCGTGGCCGCCTGCGACACGGACGAGACTTCCCAGCCGGCCGGCAGCACCACGGTGTTTCGCAGCCCCTTCAGCACGCGATGGAAGACGAGCCCGTCGCGCAGCAGCGTGTAGCCGCTCGCCTTCATCGTGCCGGTAATCTTCAGATGCGCGCTCTGCCGCTCGTCGACGATGGGAACGTCGAGCGGCACGTAGGTGCCGCCGCGCTCGCGGACCGGCTCGAGCGGCTTCGCGGTGTCGAGATCGACGACCGTGACGCCGTCCAGCGGCAGATAGGACAGCGAATCGAGGCGCGCCCGCGCGCCCTTGCGGTAGTCGCTGTAGACCTGCTCGACGGTCACGCGCCCCGTCGCCGGATCGCCCAGGTCGTAGGTCGTCTTGACGTCGTCGAAGAACACGTCGTCGACCTTCGCCGCCGGCGGAGCGAACGCGGCGGTCGTCGGATGCGCGTGAATGGTCAGCGGGTTCGCCTGTCCGCTCGGATTGGCGAACGCCAGCTTCAATCGTCCGTCGGCGGTCGTCGTCATGTGCGCCGCGACGTTGGAGGACGTGAAGGCGTAGCCTTTGGGCAGGATGACGCCGAGCCGGTAGCCCGAGAGGCTGCGCACCCAGACGATGTCCTTGCCGTTCATCATGTAAGTGCGCGGATCCTTGTAGGTCTTGTAGATCAGCACGCGGCCGACGCCCCCTTCCGGCACGGGGCGCGGCAGCGCGGCGCGGATGGCGTGGCTGTCAGGGTCGGTCGCCGACTGTGCGTACGTGAACTTCAATGGCGCTCCGGTGCGCGGATCGTAGACCTCGATGTCGGACCCCTCGCTGCCGCCGCGGGTCGCGTTCACCAGCTCGGTCGCCCCGGCGCGGCTTTCCTCGGGCAGGAAGGTGATGCGGAACGCGTCGCTGCCCGGCGCGAGCAGCGCGTATTCGGTGTAGGCGTCCTGCGTAAACAGGCGCGAGATCGGCGGGCCGGGCCGCAACGAGCCGTCCGGATTGGTCCCTCCCGGGAACTGCGCGCCGCCGCCGGCTCGCTGGTCCGCGCGGGCCAGCAGGAGCGGGACCAGCGCGAGGCCACCGGCGAGAAGGACTCTTTTCATCGGCGCAGTCTATATGAAAGTAATGGAGTGATGACCCTGACCGATCTCGAATCCGCCGCGGCCATTGTCTATGACAGCATGCGCCCCACGCCGCAGCAGCGATGGCCGCTCCTCGACGAGCGCGCCGGCGCGGCGGTCTGGGTGAAGCACGAGAACCAGACACCGGTCGGCGCGTTCAAGGTGCGCGGCGGGCTGGTCTACTTCAACCGCCTGCTCGCGTCCGGCGCGGCGGTGAACGGTGTGGTGACGGCCACCCGCGGCAACCATGGCCAGTCGATCGGGTTCGCCGCGGCCCGCCGCGGAATACGCGCGGCGATCGTCGTGCCCCACGGCAACAGCGAGGGGAAGAATGCCGCGATGCGCGCGCTGGGGGTGGAGCTGATCGTCGAGGGGCGCGATTTCCAGGCGTCGGTGGAGGCGGCCGAGCGGATCGCGCAGTCGCGCGGCTGGCACATGGTGCCGTCCTTCCACGAGTGGCTGGTCGCGGGAGTGGCGTCGTATTCGCTCGAGCTTCTTCGCGCCGCGCCGTCGCTCGAGACGATGTACGTGCCGATCGGGCTCGGATCGGGGATCTGCGGCGCGATCGCCGCGCGGGACGCGCTGTCGCGCGCGACCCGGATCGTCGGCGTCGTTGCCGCGTCGGCCCCGGCCTACGCGCGATCGCTCGCGCAGGGCCGACTCGTCTCGCACGAGGCGGCGACGCGCATCGCGGACGGCATGGCCTGCCGGACGCCGGTCGCCGCGGCGCTCGACATCATCCGCGCCGGCGTCGAACGCGTGGTCGAGGTGACGGACGACGAGATCGAGGCGGCGATGCGGGCGATTTACGACGACACGCACAACGTCGCGGAAGGCGCCGCGGCCGCGTCGGTCGCGGCGCTGCTGCAGGAGCGGGACCGCGTGCGCGGACGCGAAGTGGCGGTGGTCCTGACCGGCGCCAACGTGGACGCGTCCACCTTCGCGGGGGTGCTGGGGGCGGCGGCCGTGTTCGACTGAGGCGCCGCCGGCGCTCCGGTGAAGTACTTCCGGCGGGATTACAATCGCGGCGATGCGAAAGTGGCTGGTGATGGCGCTGGCCGTGCTGCTGGCCGGCGCCCTGGCGGTGTACTTCGCGGCCGACCGGATCCTCGCGTCAGCCGCGGTGCGGGCGCAGGTCGAACAACAGCTCACGGCGCGTCTCGGGCAGCCGGTGCGGATCGGCTCGCTGCGCGCCTCCCTGTTCCCGGACGTGGCGGTCGACCTCGGCGACGTGACCGTCGGCGATCCGGGCGCCGTCCATTTCGCCCGCATCAAGGTCCTCACCGGCCTTCGCGCGCTGTTCGCCGACACGATCGAGATTCGCGAGATCGCGGTCTCCGAGGGGCGGCCGGTTGGAGCACAGGCAGGGCTCACGTTCGATCTCTCGGCCGCCGTGCTCGGCGACAGGCTCGACGTCCACTCGCTGCTGATCAAGACGCCCACGTCCGCAATCACCGGCCGCGGCGTGCTGGAAAGCATCGCCAATCTCGACGGCACCTTCGACGTGTCCGCGGAGCGCCTCGACCTGAACGAGCTGTTCGCGCTCGGCACGGCGCTCGCGCCGCCCTCGTCCGGCGGCGGCAATCCCGCGCAGCCGTCCCGCTCGGCGCCGATGCACATCGTCGTGAAGACGACCGCCGCGCGCGTGCGCTTTGCCGGCCACGAGTTCAGCAATCTCTCGACGGCGATCGACGCCGCCCCCTCGCGCTACGTCCTGGATCGGCTGACGCTCGGCCTGTTCGGCGGGACCTTCGAGGGATCGATTCGCGCCGACACGCGCGGCGCCGCCCCGCTGCTGAATCTCAGCGGAACGCTCGACGACGTGGACGCGGCCGAGTTGCTCAGGCTGATGGGATCCGCCGGCGGGATGACCGGGCGTCTGGACGCGCGCGTGGCGCTGACCGGCGCGGGCGCCGACGGCGCGACCTTGATGCGTTCCGCCAACGGCACCATCCAGGCGACGCTCGTCGACGGAACGATGCCGCACCTGGATCTCGTGCGCACCGTGGTGCTCGCCTTCGGCAAGCCGTCGGGTGCGGCGCCGCAGGGATCCGGCACCTCGTTCGAGCGCCTGTCCGGAAACTTCACGCTGACGCGCGGCACGCTGCGCAGCGACGACCTGCGTTTCCGCGCGCGCGACTTCGACGCGAGCGGGCGCGGCAGCCTGGCAGTCGAGAGCGGCGCGGTCGATGCGCGCGTCGACGTCGTGCTCTCGCGCGAGCTGACCGCACAGGCCGGCACCGATCTCCGCCGCTACGCGCAGGAAGACGGTCGCGTCGTGGTGCCGGCGACGGTGGGCGGCACGCTGACCCGCCCGACCGTGTTCATCGACGTGGCTGCCGCGACACGCCGCGCGCTGACGAACGAATTGAAGCGACGCGCGACCGACTTCCTGGGCGGGCTGTTCAAGAAGAAGAAGAAGGGGGGCGGCCCGCCAGCGCAAAGATGATCGTCGCCAGCGCCGAGTAGTCGTCCCCGCCGCGTCCGGACGCGATCAACGCCGTGACGAGTTGATGCACCGCGGCCGCGATCGGGGCGGGAGTGGCGGTGGCGGCCAGCGTCTCCGCCGCGACGCGGTAGTCCTTCGCGTACAGCTGCGCGCGGAACCCGGGCTTGTAGTTGTGCGTCAGGATGCGCTCGCCGTGCACGTCCAGCACGCGGCTGGCGGCGAAGCCGCCGAGCAGCGCCTCCCGCACTTTCGCCGCGTCGACGCCGGCGTTCTGCGCCAGCGCGAACGCTTCGCTGACGGCGGCGAGCGTGCCGCCGATCACCATCTGATTGCACACCTTGCAGATCTGCCCGGCGCCCGCGTCGCCGATGCGGACGATGCGCTCGGGGTTGCCCATGGCTTCGAGAATCGGCCGCACCAGCTGGAAGGCGTCCGGGTCGCCGCCGACCATGATCGACAGCGTGCCGGCGATCGCGCCGATCTCTCCGCCGCTGACCGGCGCATCCAGCATCACCGCGCCGCGCTCGGCCGCCGTCCCGGCGAGCCGCCGCGCCACGGCGGGGGAGATGCTGCTGCTGTCGATGAGGATCGTGCCCGGCTGCACGGCCGAGAGAATCCCGTTCGGGCCTTCGAGCACGAGCTCCACGTCGGGCGAGTCGGGCAGCATCGTGATGATGCGCGTGGCGCGCCGTGCGACATCCGCCGGCGAGCCGGCCCGCGCGGCGCCCGCCTCGACCAGTTCGTCGACCGGCGCCGGACTGCGGCTGTGCACCACCAGCGGGAATCCGCGTTTGAGCAGGTTGTGCGCCATGGGTCTGCCCATGACGCCCAGGCCGATGAATCCGACGGCGTCCGCCATTGGGGTATTCTGACACTCATGGCCACGCGCGCGAACCGGGCGGGCTGCGCGGCATGGACACGCTGAGCGGTCTGCGCCGTCTGCTCGCGGCCGTTCTGCTCATCGGCATGAGCGGAACGACCGCCGAACTGCTGCTGCTGCGGCATGTCGAGGACGCGCTGCAGCTGATTCCCGTCGTCCTGCTCGCGTGCGGCATCGCCGCCGTGAGCTGGCACGCCTTCACCCGTTCGTCGCCGAGCGCGGCGGCGGTCCGGCTCCTGATGGTGCTGTTCGTCGCCGCCGGCCTGGCCGGGGTCTACTTCCACTTCGATGCGAACGTCGAGTTCCAGAAGGAAGGGGACCCGTCGCTCGCCGGCAGCGCGCTGGTGTGGCGCGCGCTCAAAGCGACGGTGCCGCCGGCGCTCGCGCCCGGGGTCATGCTGCAGCTCGGGCTCGTCGGGCTGGCTTACACTTACAGGCACAGAGAGCGATGAACGATTCGACGGTGGGCGATGGAGGCCCCGATCTATGAAGAAGCTTCTTGCTGTGTGGATGCTGGTCGCGGCCGCGGCGGTTGGCCTCGCGGCGCAGGTCGCCCCCTCGCTCGGCGTGAAGGACGCGAATTCGATCAGCGAAGCGGAGCTCGCGGCGATTCCAGGCGTCACGCCGGCGATCGCCAAGGCGATCGCGGCGAAGCGGCCCTTCGCCAGCATCACCGAGCTGAATGCGCTGCTGCTCGCGCAGGGGCTGACGGCCGAACAGGCGATGGCGGTGTACACGAAAGCGTTCGTGCACATCAATCTCAACACCGCGACGCCGGAGGAGATTCTTCTCGTCCCCGGCGCGGGACGGCGCATGGTGCGTGAGTTCGCCGAGTACCGCCCCTGGCGCTCCTGGGCGCAGTTCGACAAGGAGATCGGCAAGTACGTCGGCGGCGCCGAGAACGCGCGCAAGCTCGCGCAGTACACCTTCATCCCGATGAACGCCAACACCGCGAGCGATGCCGATCTGCTGACGGTCCCGGGCGCGAATCAGGCGTGGGCCGACAAGCTGAAGAAGGGGCGGCCCTACAAGTCCGCCGCCGACCTCGAAAAGGCGCTGGGCCGCGGTCAGGCGCGGTTCTTCGTCGTGGAGTGACGCCATGCATGCCGCCATCGCGCTGTCGATCCTCGTCGCCGTCCACCTGCCGGTGCAAGAGCATCAGCACGGCGGCAATCTCGGCACGGTGAAATTCGAGAACTCCTGCGCGCCCGGCGTGCAGTCGGCCTTCACGCACGGGATGGCGCAGCTGCACTCGTTCGAGTTCGGGCCGGCCATCGACGCCTTCACGGAAGTGACGAAGACGGATCCCTCCTGCGGAATCGCCTTCTGGGCCGCCGCCCTCGCGCAGTGGGGGAACCCGTTCGCCGCCGGCATCAAGCCGGCCGCGCAGGTGCAGGCGGCGCGGGCGACGCTGGAGAAGGCCGCGGCGGCGGGCGCCAGGACCGAGCGCGAGCGCGACTACATCGCCGCGCTGGCGCCGCTGTACGACCGCTTCGACACGGTCGACCAGCGCACCCGGACCCGCGCCTACCGCGACGCGATGGCGCGGCTCGCCGCGAAGTACCCGAACGACATCGAAGCGACCGCGTTCTACGCGCTCGCCATCGCCGGCGCCGCGGATCCCGCCGACAAGAGCTACGCCGATCAGACCAAGGCGGGGGGGATGCTCGAGAAGCTGTGGCGCGAGCACCCCGAACATCCCGGGCTGGCGCACTACATCATTCACAGCTACGACGTCCCGGCACTCGCGCCGAAGGCTGTCGCCGCGGCGCGGCGCTACGCGAAAATCGCGCCCGACGCGCCGCACGCGCTGCACATGCCGTCGCACACGTTCACGCGGCTCGGCTACTGGCAGGATTCGATCGACACGAACATCCAGTCGGCGGACGCCGCCCGCAAGGTGAACTCCGTCTACGAAGAGATGCACGCGACCGATTACCAGGTCTACGCTTACCTGCAGACCGGGCAGGATGCGGCAGCGCGCAAGCTGGTCGACCTCGCCGCCGGACGGGTCGGTCAGGCCGAGACGCGAGCGGGCGCCGCGCCGCCGAGCGCGGGCGCATACGCCCTCGCCGCCATCCCCGCGCGCTACGCGCTCGAACGCGGCGACTGGGCGGCGGCGGCCAGGCTCGAACCGCACGCGACCCGCGTCGCCTACGCGGACGCGCTGACGTGGTTTGCCCGCGCGATCGGCGCGTCGCGCAGCGGCGACGCCGCCGGCGCGCGATCCGCGGTGGACGAACTGCAGAAGGCGGTGGATCGCCTGAACGCGGAACGGGAGACCTACTGGAGCGAACAGGTCACGATTCAGAAGATCGGCGCATCCGCCTGGCTCGCGCTCGCGGACGGGAAGGAACGCGAGGCGCTGACCCTGATGCGCGAGGCGGCGGATCGCGAAGACAAGACCGAGAAGGCGGCGGTCACACCGGGCCCGCTCGCCCCGGCGCGCGAACTGCTCGGGGAAATGCTGCTGCAGGTGAAACAGCCCAGGGAGGCGCTCGCGGAGTTCCAGAAGGTGATGGTCAAGGAGCCGAACCGTTTCCGCGCCGTCGCCGGCGCCGCGGCGGCGGCGTCACAGAGCGGCGATGCGGCGCTCGCGCGCAAATTGAACGCGCAGCTCCTCAAGATCTGCGAGCGCGGCGACGCGCCGGGCCGTCCGGAACTCGAATCGGCCCGTCGCGCCTCTCGGCGGCGCTAACCGCGAACCGCGCCAGCTCCGTGCCGGACGCGCGCCAGGCTAGCGCCCCGGCGCGGAGACGTCGCGCACCAGCTCGCCCGCATCCTTGCGCGACGCGTGCCGCGCCACGTCCGCCTGCGCGACGATGCCGACCAGCGCGCCGTTCGCCGAGACCACCGGCACGCGGCGCACCTTCTTCGACTCCATGAGGTCGGTGCAGTCGTCCAGGCTCGCATCCTCTCCGATCGTGAACACCGGCGAGGTCATGCACGCCGACGCGGTCAGCGTCAGCGGATTGCGCCCCTCCGCCACCGCGCGGACGACGATGTCGCGATCGGTGATGATGCCGGCGACGCGGTCGTCGCTGCGGCCGACCACCGGGATGGCGCCGCAGTCGCGGCCGACCATCGTCCGCGCCACTTCCTCGAGCGGCGTATCGGGACCGCACACCGCGGGAACGGCCGTCATGATTTCCTTCACTTTCATCGGCTGTTTGCCTCCTCGGCCGATGAAACTGCATACCCGATGCCCATCGGCGCGAGCTCAGCCGAGGGCTGCAGCACGCCGTCCCGGTAGACGATCGTCGCGCGTCCCGCGGCGCGGATGCGCTCGCCCGCGGTGACGATCCCGGCGAGGTTGAGCGGGTCGGCGGCGCTGATCGTCAGCGAGCGGCCCGCCGGCGGCGTGCGGCGCACTTCGCGCAGCCGTTCGACCGCGCGCGGCAGCGCGAATTGCTCGCCCGACATGCCCGAGACGAAGCGGCCGCCGCGGATCTCGCCGCGCGCCTCGAGGCGGCGGCAGACGCGCGCGAGATCGCGCCACGGCGCCGCCGCGGCTTCGCGGGCGAGGAGCCGGCGGAACAGCACCCCGTAGCGGCGGAGCAGCGTCCAGGCCTGCGTCTCGACGGCGGCGTCGTACGCAGCCGCGGAGACACCGGTCGGGATCGCGCTCCAGCGGCCGGCGAAGCTGGCGCGGCGATCGAGGGTGACCGGACGCCCCTGCGCGCTCCAGAGGAGCGCGCGCAGCCCGGAGAATCCGTCCGACGCCGCGAGACCGGCTGCGACCAGCGATCCCACCGCGCTCCGCGCCGCGTCGTCGTCCAGCCCGGTGCCCTGGCGCAGGTCGCCGTAGAACGACGCGCCGCGCTCGCGCAGCCGATCGAGCACGCGTCGCGCATTGTCGTCGAGCCGGGCCTCGCGGGCGGCGGCGGACTCGCGCAGGGCCAGCCACGCATCCGCATGCTCGCGCAGGAAGATCGCGACCGGCGTCGCGGGACCGAGGCGCGGCGGATCCGTGATCTCGGCCGCCGGCGGCGACAGGCGGCACCACGCGGCTTCGCCGGCGAGGCAGAGCATGTCGAGCATCGCGCCGTCGAAGCCGTCGACGCGCGCCGGCAGGATGGATCGCTCCCACGCGGCGGCGGGCAGCTCGCAGCCGTCGAGCATCGCGACCGCTTCGCGCAGGCCGTCGAGTCCGGTCAGTCGGTCCGCCGGATCGACGTGCTGCCACTTGAACAGGAACCGCATGAAATCGGCGGGGCTGACCGGCTCGATTTCGGCGCGCAGCCGCGACACGGTATAGCGATGGATGCGCGCGAGCAGCGCGCGGTCGCACCATTCCAGAGCGCGCCGGTCCGCGCCCGGCGTGAAGTGGCCGCGGAGAATCACGCCCTCCCCTTCGAGCGTCAGCAGCGCGAGGTCTGCATCGCGCGGTGAGACCTCGAGCCCACGCGCCAGCGCCTCGGCGGTCGCCGGCCCGGTGACCGTGAGGCGTCCGCGAAACAGCTCGACGAGCGCTTCTTCGCGGCTCCAGACGCGGGCGCGCGACGGCGGCGGCGCCACGTCCGGCTCGAACCGCAGGTCCGGATGGACGGCGCGCAGTTCCGGCGATCGCTCGGCGGCCACCAGGCCGAGGCGCGTCATCGACGCGCGACGCGTGCCCCGGAGCGCGTCGACGAGGTCCTGGCGTCCGCCGATCTCCGCCGCGGTGAGGACGCCCGCCGTCATCAGGGCGTCGTGCAGCTCGTCCGCGTCGCGCGGATCCGGCCGCTCTTCTTCCCTCACCCGCGCGATCGCCGCGGGATCGAGCGCGCCGAGATCGTCGGCCGTCTGCGCGCCGCGCCTGGTCTGAACGGCGTGGCTGCGGCGTTCCTCGAGCGGCGCATCGTCCAGGAACGCGTAAGGACGCGCGTCGAGGATCTCGTAGGCGAGCACGGACGGCTGCGGAGTGTCACGCGCGACGAGCCGGAGATCCCCGGCGTGGATCCGGGTCAGGACGGCGCGCAGCCCTGCGAAGTCCATCGCCTCTTCCAGGCAGTCGCGCACCGCCTGGGTCACCAGCGGATGATCCGGAATCTGGCGATCGCCTGGAATGTTCTCGAGGCATGCGGCGGCGTCCGGGAAGACCGACGCGAGCAGATCCTCGGCGAGCATGCGCTGCACCTGCGGCGCCACCTTGCGGGACCCGCGGCGCCGCGGCACCGCCAGCGACAGCGTCGCGTTCCAGCGCCAGCGCGTCTCGAAGACCGGCGCGTCGAGGAACGCCTGGACCAGCACGTCGCGCGTCGTCTCGGGATGCAGGTAGCGGAACACGTCCGACAGCGGGAACGAGTGCAGCGGTCCGAGCGAGAGCATCAGCGCGTCTTCGGTCGCCGCCGCCTGCAGCTCGAAGTTGAACTGGCGGCAGAACCGCTTCCGCAGCGCGAGCGCCCAGGCCTTGTTGATCCGGCTGCCGAAGGGGGCGTGCAGCACCAGCTGCATGCCGCCCGACTCGTCGAAGAACCGCTCGAGGACGAGCGTCTCCTGCGTCGGCAGCACGCCGAGCACGCGGCGCGCTTCGGCGAGGTAGGCGCGCACCTGCTCGACGGCCATCGCCTCGTCGCGCAACTCGTCCAGCCCGCAGAGCGGATCGTCCGCGCCTGACGCGAGGTGCCGGTCGACGTCGCCGCGCAGGTCGCTCACCGCGCGCGACAGCTCGTCGCTCCGCGCCGGCGCTTCGCCGAGCCAGAACGGGATGGTCGGCGGCATGCCGTGCGCGTCCGCGACCCGGACCGTCCCGCCGGCGACCTGCAGGATGCGCCACGAGGCGTTGCCCAGCTGGAAGATGTCGCCGGCATGCGACTCGATGGCGAAGTCCTCGTTCAGCGTGCCGACGAACGTCTCGCCGGGATCGAGGACGACGCGGTAGTCGGCCACTTCGGGGATGGCGCCGCCGGAGGTGAGCGCGAGCAGGCGCGAGCCGCGGCGGCCGCGGACGCTGCCGTTGACCTCGTCGCGGTGCACCAGCGCGGCGCGGCGCCCTCGCCGGGTGGAGAATCCGTCCGCCGTCATCTTCAGCACGGCGTCGAAGTCGGTGCGCGGCAGGTCTCGGTACGGCCACGCCCGGCGCACCAGCCCGAACAGCTCGTCCTCGGCATACTCGCGGCTGGCGCACTCGGCGACGATCTGCTGGGCGAGCACGTCGAGCGCCCGATCCTGCGGCACGATCGCGTCCAGCTCGCCGCGCCGGATCGCGCGCAGCAGCGCGGCGCATTCGACGAGGTCGTCGCGCGTCGTCGGGAACAGCCGTCCCTTTGGCGTGCCGCCGATGGTATGGCCGGAACGGCCGACGCGCTGCAGCAGCGTGGCGATGCGCTGCGGCGAACCGATCTGGCAGACGAGGTCGACATGCCCGATGTCGATGCCGAGCTCCAGCGACGCCGTCGCGACGATCGCGGAGAGCGCCCCCGTCTTCAAGCGGTGCTCCGCGTCGAGGCGGGTCTCCCTGGCGAGGCTGCCGTGATGCGCGGTGACGGCGTCGGCGCCGAGCCGGTCCGTGAGGTGGCGAGCGACGCGCTCCGCCATCCGGCGCGTGTTGACGAAGACGAGCGTCGTGCGATGCTCGCGGATCAGCGCCGCGAGCCGATCGTAGTACTCCTCCCACACCTCGTGCGCCATCACCGCTTCGAGCGGCGATCGCGGCAGCTCGATGCGCAGGTCCATCGCGCGGCGATGGCCGGCGTCCACGATGTCACACGGGGCGCCGCCGGTCAGGAACCGCGCGACGTCCTCGATCGGCTTCTGCGTCGCCGACAGTCCGACGCGGAGCAGCGGCCGCCCGGCGGCCTGCTGCAGGCGTTCGAGCGAGAGGGCGAGGTGCGCGCCGCGCCGCGTGCCGATCACCGCGTGAATCTCGTCGACGATCACCGTCCTCGCCGTCCGCAGCATCGTGCGGCTGCGGTCCGACGTCAGCAGCAGATACAGCGACTCCGGTGTGGTGACGAGGATGTGCGGCGCCGTCCGGAGCATGGCGGCGCGCTCCGCCGCGGTGGTGTCGCCGGTCCGCACTGCCGCAGTGATGGCGGGGGGCGGGGATCCGGCGCGCGCGGCCAGTGCCTGGATGCCGCGCAGCGGCTCGGCGAGGTTCTTGTGGATGTCGGTGCTGAGCGCCTTCAGTGGCGACACGTAGACGACGCGGACTTCGTCGGGGAGCGCGCCGCCGAGCGCCTCGCGCGTCAGGTCGTCGATGGCGGCGAGGAAGGCGGCGAGCGTCTTGCCCGACCCGGTCGGCGCCGCAATGAGCGTGTGCCGTCCGGCGGCGATGGCATCCCAGCCGCGCGACTGCGCCGCCGTCGGCTCGCCGAGGGCGGTCCGGAACCACTGCTGCACGAACGGATGAAAGCGGGAGAAGGACATCTGAAGGCCTCTCGCGAGCGGCGCGGGAAGCGTTCAGGATAACGCAGTCGGGCGGGAAAATCGGGATACCGTCGAGGTCAGTCGCGCTCGCCGCCTGTCCCTCGGGGGAGCCGAACGATCACTTCTCGTTCCGTGGGTGAGTCGTCGACGACATCCACTTCAACCGTCGAGCTCGTGGTGAGAAAACCGGGGCGCCGCTCGAAACTGACGATTCGCTCGTGATTTTCCGACGTGTGCACGCCGCGGAGCGCGTGTTCGACGGCTTCGACCCCATCCTTGGTACGTTTCACGCGCCCCATATCCGTACGGTTTGCATTCGCGATGCCGCGTTCACCTCATCTTCGCGCAAGCTCGGTCGTATAGACCACCCGGACGCGCGCGTGCGGCAGCAGGGCGACGGCGACGAGGTACGCCGCGACGGTGGCGAACGCGAGGTAACCGGCAGAGGCCGGCTGCGGCTCCTGCGCCACGCCGCCGAACGTCGCGACGTCGAACAGCGCCATGACCACGCGCGCGAGGCGGGTGTCGGCCGGGCCCGACACCGCCGCGAGGACGATGAATTTGATCGCCAGCGCGGAGCCGAGCGTGATGGCGAGGCTGCGCAGGAGTCGCGTGCGGTCCGGCACCGCGGCCAGCGTGTTCAGCAGCAGCACGAACAGGAACACGTCGACGAAGAGCAGCGGCAGTCCGCTGCCCGGCGTCAGCATCGTCAGCACCTGCGCGGTGGCCGCGAACAGCGCGAACAGCACCACCGCGCCGTTCGCGTTGGCCAGCGCGCCGCGCGACGCGTGCAGCAGGCGATCGGTGGCGAGCGCGCCGCTGCGCACGAGCGCCGCCAGCAGCAGCGACGCGAGCATCAGCGCGAAGAGCGTCGGCGGCGCCAGTTCGACGCGCGCGCCGGGCCGCAGCCCTCCGGCCAGCGCGATCGTCAACAGCAGCAGCGGCAGGACGACCGCTTCGCGCACCGGGGTCATTTGCGCGCCTTGAACAGCCGGAGCGGATTGAGGTCCGACGCGTCGCGCGTCAGTCCGCGCTGCAGTTCGGCCCGCAGCTCGTCCGCCGACCGCATCTGCAGGTCCGGGTCGTCGATCACGAGCCGCCCGCCGGGTGCGAGCGCGATCGCCTTGTCGACGCGCGCCAGCCCCTGCGCGAACAGCGTGTCGTCGTTGTACACCCGTCCCCAGCCCTGTCGGTAGTACGAGTAGGCGATGTAGAACTGCGTCCGCGCGTCGCGCTCGGCGGCGTCGGCGCGGCCGAAGGCGGCGCGCGCTTCCGGGTACTGACCGGCGCGGAAGAACCGCAGCCCGTCGTCGAACGCCTGCTGGTCGACGCGGTATGCGCCGATGGCCGCGGTCAGTCCTCCGGCGACTTGCGCGACCGTCTGCGGCTGCGTCGCGTACAGCCAGCCGATCGCGGCCGCGTACGCGACCGCCGCCGTCAGCCCCGCCCCACGGATCGCCGTCTCCTTCACAGCCCCGATCTTACGGAAAAACGGGGACAGTCCCCATTTCTGGAAACGGGGACAGTCCCCTTTTCCGAACGGCGACTGCCCCCGTTTCCGGAAATGGGGACTGTCCCCTTTTTCGGGAAATGGGGACTGTCCCCGTTATTCGTCGTCCGGGGTGGTGGGGTCGGGCGGGTGCGGGCCTTCGACGCCGCTCAGGGCCGGCAGCGCCGTGCCCGTCCACGGGGCCAGGACGCCGGCCTTCACGTAGGTGAAGAGCTTCTCGCGCGTGTCGGTGATGTCCAGGTTGCGCATCGTCAGCTGCCCGATGCGATCCTGCGGCGTGAACATCGACGCCCCCTTCTCCATCGTCAGCCGTTCGGGCTTGTAGGTGAGGTTCGGCGAAACCGTGTTCAGAATCGAGTAGTCGTTGCCGCGGCGCAGCTCGATCGTCACCTCGCCGGTCACCGCGCGCGCCACCCAGCGCTGCGCCGTCTCGCGCAGCATCATCGCCTGCGGATCGAACCAGCGGCCCTGATAGAGCAGCCGCCCGAGCCGGCGCCCCTGATCGCGATACTGCTCGATGGTGTCTTCGTTGTGGATGCCGGTGATCAGGCGCTCGTAGGCGATGAACAGCAGCGCCAGGCCGGGCGCCTCGTAGATGCCGCGGCTCTTCGCCTCGATGATGCGGTTCTCGATCTGATCGCTCATCCCCAGCCCGTGGCGGCCGCCGATGCGGTTCGCCTCCAGCAGCAGCTGCACCGCATCGCGGAACTCGATCCCGTTCAGCGCCACCGGATGCCCCTCGTCGAACCGCACCGCCACCGCCTCGCGCTTGACGGCGACGTCGTCGCGCCAGAAGGCGGCCCCCATGATCGGCTCGACGATGGTGATGCCGGTATCGAGCCGCTCGAGATCCTTCGCCTCGTGCGTCGCCCCGAGCATGTTCGAATCGGTGGAGTAGGCCTTTTCGGCGCTCATCTTGTAGCCGAAGCCGTTCGCGGTCATGTAGGCGGACATCTCCGCCCGGCCGCCGAGCTCGTCGATGAACTGCTGGTCGAGCCACGGCTTGTAGATCTTCAGCGACGGATTGGCCAGCAGGCCGTAGCGGTAGAACCGCTCGATGTCGTTCCCCTTGAACGTGCTGCCGTCCCCCCAGATGTTGACGTCGTCCTCGCGCATCGCGGCGACCAGCATCGTGCCGGTGACGGCGCGCCCGATCGGCGTGGTGTTGAAGTACGGCACGCCGGCGGTGGAGATGTGGAAGGCGCCGCACTGGAGCGCGGCGATCCCTTCGGCGACCAGCGGCGCGCGGCAGTCGATCAGCCGGGCCTTCTCGGCGCCGTACTGCATCGCTTTGCGGGGAATCTCGTCGTAGTCGGGTTCGTCCGGCTGACCCAGGTTCGCGGTGTAGGCGTAAGGGATGGCCCCCTTCGCCCGCATCCAGTGCAGCGCGGCGCTGGTGTCCAGGCCGCCGGAGAATGCGATCCCGACTTTCTGTCCGGCAGGAAGCTTCTGAAGAATGGTGCTCACGGCTGAGCGTCAGTATCCCACGACTGCGCGCCGCGACTTCCACGCCGCGCCGGGCCGTCGCGCGCGGATCCGTGCCTGCCGGTCAGCGCGGGCTGACGCCGCGACGGACGGCGACGTAGCCGTTGCGCGCGCGGACACGATACCCCTCCTGCTTCACCCGCACGCGGATGCTGTGGTACTTCCCGTCGCCGGGCGTCGGCGAGGAGTAGCCGAGCACGTACTGGTTGTTCAGCTCGTCGGCAATGCTCGCCGTGGCGGCGTCGAGATCGGCGCTCGAGCGGACCACTTCGGTGCGCCCGCCGCTCTGGCTGGTGATCTCGTTCAGGGCGCCGACGTTGAGCTTGTTGGCGATGGCCTGCGTCTCGCGCGAGTCGATGGCCACGGCGTAGACGAAGGCGTCGCTGCGCAGGAGCGCCGGACGCAGATCGTGCAGCGAGACGTCGCTGGCGCTGTCCTCGCCGTCGGTGATCAGCACCAGCGCGGCGCGCTCGCGCGGGCGATGCTCGATGAACGGCATCGACGCGGCGATCGCGTCGTAGATCGCGGTGCTGCCCGTCGGCTTCAGCCGCGCCAGCGCGTCGTGCACGCCATCGGGCGATTCCTTCCAGCCGAACAGCAGGCGCGGCTGATGGTTGAAGGCCATCACGAAGAACGCGTCGGCCGGCGCCAGCAGCTTCAGCAGGAAGCGCTCCACCGCGTCCTGCGCGTCGCGGATCTTGCGGCCGAACATGCTGTCGCTGACGTCGAGCAGCAGCCCGAGCCCGAGCGGCACGCGCTCGTGCGTGAACTGCGCGACCGGCACCGGCGCGCCGTCCTCGAAGATCTCGAACGCCTCGCGGGGAAGGTTCGGCGCCAGTCGACCCTCCGCGTCGCGGACCGTGGCGGTGACGACCGTCAGCTCGACGCTGGAGCGCAGCGGCCGCGGCCGCGGCTCCTGGGCGCCCAGCAGGACGGCCGCGCCGGCCGCGAGTCCCGCCGCGAGCAGCGTCTTCATCCCGCCAGTGTAGCCGGTAAGATAAACCCGATGCGCCACCGGCTCGCCCTGCTCGCCCTTGCCCTGCTCGCCCCCACGGCCGTCCCGGCACAGACGCCCGAGGCACGGGTGCGCGAGATCATCGCGTCCCCGTCGTTCCAGCACGCGACCGCGTTCATCGAATCGGACCAGGACCGGTTCGTCCGCGAGCTGATTGCGTTGACCGAGATCCCGGCGCCGCCGTTCAAGGAAACCGCCCGCGCGAAAGCGTTCATGACCATGCTCCAGCAGCACGGCCTCGCCGACGTCGAGATGGACGGCGAAGGGAACGTCATGGGTCTTCGGCGCGGGGCCGGCGCGGGCACTGCCGGCCTGCTCGTCGTCTCGGCGCATCTCGACACCGTGTTCCCCGAGGGAACGGACGTCAGGGTGAAGCGGGAAGGCACGCGCCTGTCCGCGCCGGGCGTCGGCGACGACACCCGCGGCCTCGCGCTCCTGCTCGCCATCGTCCGCGCCCTCGACGCGGGCAGGTTCCGCACCGAGTACGACATCCTCTTCGTCGGCAACGTCGGCGAGGAAGGGGAGGGGGACCTCCGCGGCATCAAGTTCCTCCTTCACAAAGGCAAGTACAAGGAGCGCATCCGGCAGATGCTCGTCATCGACGGCAACGAGTCGAACGTCATCACGAGCGGCGGGGTCGGCAGCAAGCGGTATCGCGTGACCTTCAAAGGACCCGGCGGGCACAGCTATAGTGCGTTCGGTCTGGTCAACCCCGCCTACGCCATGGCGGGCGCGATCGCGCGCTTCGCGGCGATCAAGGTTCCGGCCGCCCCGCGCACCACCTACAGCATCGGCGTCGTCCGCGGCGGCACGTCGGTCAATTCGATTCCCTTCGAAGTCAGCATGGACGTGGACATGCGGTCCGAATCCTGCGCGGAGCTGAAGAAGGTGGACGACCAGTTCCTCGCCGTCGTGCGCGACGCGGTGGCGGAGGAAAACGCCGCGCGCTCGACCAGGCAGGGGGCGATTCACGCCGATCCGAAGGTGATCGGCGAGCGGCCGTGCGGCGAGACTCCGCGCACCGCGCCGATCGTGCAGACCGCGGCCGCCGCGATTGCGGCATTCGGCCTGACGCCGCGCTATTCCTTCAGCAGCACCGACGCCAACATCCCGATGAGTCTCGGCATCCCGGCAATCACGATCGGCCGCGGCGGCCCCGGCGATCGCACGCACTCCCTCGACGAGTGGACGGACGTCGAACCGCGCGCCAACGTCGTCAACGTGCAGCGCGCGCTCGCGCTCGTCCTCGCGGTGGCGGGCGGGCGGTGATACGATCGCGGTTGCTTTGGCGGTTCCCCTAATGGAGGCCCAATGAAACGCTGGCTCGTGACGACCCTGGGCGTGCTCCTGTGCTCCGCGGCGCTCGGCGCCGACGTCACCATCGTCCAGACGACGACGGTCGAGGGAGGCATGGCGGCAATGGCGGCGCAGGCCGGCGGCGGCATGTCGCCGAAGCTGACATCGCGGTTGAAGGGGTTGAAGCTGCGCACCGACGTCGAGACCGGCCCCGTCACCATGGTGACGATCCTCGATCTGACGTCCAAGCAGATGATCATCCTGCGCCCGGATCAGAAAACCGCCACGGTCGTGTCCGCCGTGCCGCCGGCGCTTCCCGCGGGCGGCGCCGCCGCACCGCCGGTGCCCGTGGCCAAGGTCGACGGGAGCCTGACGCCGACCGGGAAGTCGCAGGTGATCGACGGCGTCAAGTGCGACGAGTACACGTTCACCTCGCGCATGAACATGGGCGAGATGACCGGACGCCAGGTGCCGCCGGAGGCGGCGGCGATGATGCAGGGCGTCACCATGCTGATGAACGGGTCGATATGGGTCGCCAAGGACGTGCCCGGCGCGTCGGAATACATGGCCTTCCAGAAGTCGGCCGCGTCCGGCGAGATGGCGACGGCGGCGATGAGCGCGTCCGGCGTCAGCATTCCCGGGATGGAAAAGCTGATGAAGGCGATGGCCGAGATGCAGGGCCTGACCTATCTGACCGAGATGACGATCAACATCGAGGGCACCGGCCAGTTCGCCGACATGATGAAACAGATGGGAGCGATGAAGGTCACGAACAAGGTGAACTCGATCACCACCGAGGCGCTGAGCGACGATCTGTTCAAGGTGCCCGAGGGCTACCAGGTCATCAAACAGTAGGGGAGCGACAGATGAAGCAGACCGTCGTCCTGGTCGCCATGGCCGCCATGGCGTTGTCGGCCGCCGCTCGCGCCCAGCAGCCGGCGGCCCAGCAGCCGCCGGCGCCGCTGCCGGGCATCGTGGCGGAAGTGAAGAACGCCTACACGACGATCCAGAGCAACATCGTCAAGGCGGCGGAGCAGTTTCCCGAGGACAAGTTGACGTGGCAGCCGACGCCGGCCGTGCGCTCGTGGGCCCGCCTGATCGGCCACATCACCGACGACAACAACGTGTCGTGCTGGCTGCTCGCCGGCGAGGCGCAGGCGCCGCCGCGCGTCGACCCGACCGACAGCCAGGACTCGCCGGCCAACAAGCTGTCGAAGAGCGATCTGGTGAAGGGGCTCAAGGCGTCGGTGGAGCGCTGCACCAAGGCGTTCGCCAACGTCAACGAGGCCAACATGGGCGAGCGCAACGGCCCCAACGGCCGGCGCTCCAAGTTCTTCACGCTGATCTACAACACCAGCCACACCAACGAGCACTACGGCAACATCGCGACCTACATGCGGCTGAACAATCTCGTGCCGCCGTCATCGCAGCCGCGGGTGCAGTAGGCGTTGGGAATCACCGGCGGTTGAACGCCACCAGCTTCAGCTCGGTCATCTCCTCGATGGCGTAGCGCACGCCTTCGCGGCCGAATCCCGACTGCTTCACGCCGCCGTACGGCATGTGATCGACACGGAAGGTCGACGTGTCGTTGATCATGATGCCGCCGGCGTCGATGCCGTCGATGGCGGCGGTGATGATCCGATCGTCGTGCGTGAAGATGCCCGCCTGGAGCCCGAAGTCCCCGGCGTTCGCCGCGGCGATCGCGGCGTGCACGTCGTCATAGCGCGTCAGCGACACCAAGGGCGCGAACACTTCGGCGCAGTTCACGCGCGCCGTCTGCGGCGCTCCCTCGATGACGGTGGGACGCCAGACGGCGCCGTCCCGCGTGCCGCCGGCGAGCACCCGCGCGCCCGCCGCCGTGGCTTCCTGGATCCAGGCGCCGATCCGGTCGGCGGCAGCCGCGTCGATGACCGGACCGAGGTCGGCGTCCTCGCGCAGCGGATCGCCGGCGACGAGCTGGTTCGCGCGCCGCACGAGATCCGCCGTGAACGCGTCGTACACCGCGGTGTGGACGTAGATGCGCTGCGCCGAGATGCACGACTGCCCGGCGTAGCTGTAGCCGCCGAGCGCGACGCGCTCGGCCGCATACGCGACGTCGGCGTCCCGATGGACGATCACCGCGGCGTTGCCGCCGAGCTCCAGCGTCACCCGTTTGCGGCCGGCGCGCGCCTTCAGCTGCCAGCCGACCGCCGCGCTGCCGGTGAAACTGAGCAGCTTGATCCGTTCGTCCTCGACCAGGCGCGCCGTGTCCTCGTTGCTGCACGTGAACACGGCCAGCGCGTCGGCGGGCCAGCCGGCATCGAGGATCAGCTGTCCGAGCTTCAGTGCCGACACCGGCGTGCGCGGACCGGGGCGGAGCACGATCGGATCTCCCGCGGCCATCGCCGGCGCCGCCTTGTGCGCGACGAGCAGCAGCGGAAAGTTGAACGGCGTGATGCCGGCGATTGGACCGAGCGGCACGCGGCGGATGTGCGCCTCGCGGTTCTCGGTGCCGGGCAGCCAGTCGAGGGGAAGGATCTCCCCGTGGATCCGCCGCGCCTCCTCGGCCCCGACGCGAAACACGAAGATCGCGCGATCGACCTCGAGCCGCGCGGTGCGGATCGGCTTGCCGGCCTCCAGCGCGATCGTCCGCGCGAACTCTTCCCGCCGTGCGGCCACGCCGTCCGCGACCGCATCGAGAATGGCGGAGCGCTTCCACGACGGCAGCGTCCGCGTCGCGGCGAAGCCCTTCGCCGCGTTGGCGATCGCCTGCTCGATCTCGGGCCCGCGCGCGTTGTGCACGACCGCCACCAGCGTGCGATCGAACGGGCTGCGCACCTCGAGGGTGTCGCCGGTGCGTTTCGCGCCGCCGCCGATCAGGACGCCGTACTCCCCGAGCGCGGCGGTGAGCTGTGCTTCAGCCATAGGCGGATTGTACCGCCGCGCGTCCGGCAGCATGGTTGCAACCACGGGCCGCCGGAGGTGGAGCCGATGCCGACAAAGACCTGGAAACCCGCGCCGATGCAGCCGGATAGGGACACCCACCCGCGTCAGGCTGGTGCTGAGCCAGGTAATTTCGAACCAGCTCCCGGCGAACGTGGCCGGAATTCCGACGCGTCCGTTTCCCCCGAGCGCGGCCGGGTGGAATACGAAGAAATCAACACCCACGGCAGCGAGCGGTGACCCGCGAGAGAGACGCCGCCGCCGGCCGCGTGCCGCGCTAGCCGCCGCAGTAGGCCTGGTTGCAGCCCGGGGGCGGCTCGGCCTCCGCGCCATTGAACCCGCCCACCATCCCAGGGTGGATCGTGCAGTGGTAGGTCTTCGAGCCATTCACTCCCATCGCCACCGGCGCGCTCGTGCCTCCCGCCGGAATCAAGGGCGTCTGCACCGAGAAGTCGTCCAGCGTCACGCGATGCGCGACGACGTCGTTGTTCTTGAACACGACGAGCTGCCCGGCGGCGACCGTCGCGGGGTTCGGGAAGAACGCGAGCCGGCCGCCCTGGCCGGTGATCGTGACGGTGACGGTCGACGGCTGCGACGGTCCGCCGCCGGGAGGCGGGTTTGAGGGGGAGGTCGGCGAACCGCCGCCGCAGCTCGCAACCGCGAGAGCGCCCGCACAGACGAACGCCATCGTTCGGGATCGTTCCATCGACGTGATCCTCCAGGGAACCGGCGCTCGACCCAGAGCAAAGCGGCTGCCCGGAGAAGACGGCGAAAAATGCGCGAGATTTCAGCGATTTACGCGAGACGTTTTACGACCCGCGAAAAACACGACGGAACACGGAAGCCGGGGTGAGCGGCAGGCGGCGAGCGGTGAGCCGACAGCGGCCGCGGTCGGCTACTCGTCGCCGCTGAGGCGTCCGCGCCCGCGCTTGGTTTCCCCCCGGCGCTTCTTCGACTGGATCCGCCGCTCTTTCGCCGCCCGTGACGGACGAGTCTTCTGCCGCTTCTTCGGGCGGACGAGCGCGCGGCGGATCAGATCCGAGAGCCGCCGGCGCGCGTCCTCGCGGTTCTGCAGCTGCGTCCGGTGCGCCCGCGCGTCGATCACGAGCACGTCGTCGTCGGTGACGCGGCTGCCGGCGAGCGCGCGCAGCCGCTGGCGGGCGTCGGCCGGCAGCGACGATCGCGCGAGGTCGTAGCGCAACTGCACCGCCGTGGCGACCTTGTTCACGTTCTGTCCGCCGGGCCCGGAGGCGCGGACGAAGCGTTCGTCGATCTCGGCGTCGGCGACGGCAAACGACGGCGTGATTTCAAGCGGCATCAGCGTTCATCCCACGTTCCGCATCCCCGCGGCGATTCCGTTCACCGTCACCAGAAACGCGTCCCACAGCTCGCGGCGGACGACGTCGCTGCCGCGCAGACGGGCGAGGAGCGCGATCTGCACGACGTTGATCGGGTCGACGTACGGATTGCGCACCTCGATGGATCGCCGCAGCACCTGGTTGTTCTCGAGCAGCTCGCGTGCGCCGAGCGCCTCGAGCACGCGCCCGGTCGCCAGTTCCAGGCGCTGCCGGAGACGTTCCCCCAGCGGCTTCAGATCGTCCGGCACCAGCCGGCGGTCGTACGCTTCCGCGATCGCCGGCTCGGCTTCCGCCAGCGCCGTCTCGATCAGGCGAAGGGTCGCGCGGGCGAACGGCCACTCGCGCGCCATGCGCCGGATCAGCTCGCGCTCGCCGCGCGCGAACGCGGCGTCCAGCGCCTCGCCGGTGCCCAGCCACGAGGGCAGCAGCAGGCGCGTCTGCGTCCAGGCGAACACCCACGGAATCGCGCGGAGCGATTCGACGCCCCCGTCGCCGCCGCGCCGCGCCGGACGGCTGCCGATCGGCGCCAGCCCGACCTCGCGCTGCGGTGTGGCGGCGCGGAAATAGTCGATGAACCGCGGATCGTCGTACACCACCTCGCGATACACGCCGTGCGCGGTATCGGCGAGCCGTTGCATCGCCTCGCGCCATTCCGGCGGCACCGGCGCCGGCGGCGCGAGCGTCGCCTCGAGCGCCGACGTCGCGTAGACCTCGAGCGTCCGCTGCGCGATCTCCGCCAGGCCGAACTGCGCCTGGATCATTTCTCCCTGCACCGTCACGCGCAGCCGGCCGTTCACCGACCCGGGCGGCTGCGACTCCATCGCCAGCCGCGTCGGTCCGCCGCCGCGTCCGATGCTGCCGCCGCGGCCGTGGAAGATCGTCAGCGGGACGCCCGCCTCGTTCGCCGCCGCGACCACCCCCTCCTGCGCCTTGTACAACTGCCAGTTCGCGGCGAGACGGCCGCCGTCCTTGGCCGAGTCCGAGTAGCCGATCATCACCTGGATCGGCTGCGTGCCGCGCCGGCCGGCGAGCACCTCGCGCATGGTCTCGCCGGCGCGTTCGAGCGTGGCGACCTCCTCGAACAAGGGGACGACCGGGAGCGCGGCGCCAAAGGCGCCCTGCAGGTATTCGACCGCGAGCAGATCGGACGGCGCTTCGGTCATCGAGACGATGTAGGCGCCGAGCGAGCTGGCGGGAATCCCGGCGATCGCCGCGAAGGTGGCCAGCACCTCGCGCACCTCCGCATCCCCGATGCCGTCGGGGATCGGCATGCGCGTGTCGATCGCGCGCCTGAGATACTGCTGCCGCCCGGCTTCGGGCCACTCGCGGTACGGCCCGTCGCCGCGGGCGCGCGCGATGGCGTCGATCGCGGCGGCATGGCGGGCGGCGTGCTGACGGATGTCGAGCCGCACGATCGACGGACCGAACGCGCTGACGCGGCGCAGCACGTCGGTGAGCCGCCCGGCGGCGAGCGCCTCCTGTCCCGTGTCCACGAGCGAGCGATGGCAGAGGAGCAGCGGCCCCGCCAGATCGATCTCGGCGCTCCCGCCGGTTCTGGCGGCGCGCAGCGCGACGCGCAGCGTCCGCAGCACCTCGCGATACGGTTCGCGCGCGTCCCCGGCGTGCGCGCGCAGCTCCGGCGAGGCGTCGGTGACCGGCAGTTCGGCGTGCAGCGCGTCCAGGTCGCGCGCGTAGAGTCCCAGGGTGATCTCGCGGGCGCTGCGGCACGCCTGCCGGGTGACGTCGGGGGTGATCGACGGATTGCCGTCGCGATCGCCGCCGATCCACGAGCCGAACGTCAACGGCGCCGCGTCGAGCGGCAGGCTGCGCCCGGTGGCCTGGCGCAGCGCCGCGTCGAGCGCGCGCAGGCACCGCGGCACCGCCTCCCACAGCGTCTGCTCGAAGATGTACAGCCCGCTCCGCACCTCCTCCATCGGCGTCGGACGCCGCGCCCGGAGGTCCTCCGTGCCCCACATCGCGAGGATCTCGCGGCGCAGATCGTTCTCGACCTCCTGCCGCTCGGGAACCGTGAGATCGGGCCGGTCCTGCCGCGCCAGCGCGTCGGCGATCCGCGTGTGCAGCGCCGCCAGCGTGCGCCGCGTGATCGTCGTCGGATGGGCCGTGAGCACGAGCTCGACGCGCATCGACGTGATCGCGTCGTAGAGCGCGCCGGCGGGGATGCCCGACGCGCGGAGGCGCGCGAACGCGTCGGCGAACGACGCGGGCTGCGCCGGTTGGCGCGGATCGCGGAGGTAGTCGCGCCGGCGCCGCACGCGGTGGTGCTGCTCGGCGATGTTGGCGAGCGAGAGGAAGTGCGCGAACGCGCGGGCGACCGGCACCGCCATCGAGAGCGGCAGCGCGTGGAGCGGCGCTTCGAGCGCGCCGACCGCGTGATCGTCGCGCTGGCGCGCCGCCTTCGCCAGCCGCCGCACCGCTTCCACCGTTTCGAACACGGCGTCCCCTTCACGCGCCTTCAGCGTGTCGCCGAGCATGCCGCCCAGCATCGACACGTCGTCGCGGAGCGCGCGGTGCGGGTCGTCCGCCGTCACGGCAGCAACCGGTGCGCGCGGAGAAAGGCGCCGACGGCGGTGAAGAACCGGGGATCCTTCTCGCTGGCGTAGATGTGACCGCCGGCGACCTCGACGAACTGCTTCGGCGGCGGCGCGGCGTCGAACAGCCGCCGTCCCTCGGCGATCGGAATGATGCCGTCTTCGGGGCTGTGCAGGAACAGCAGCGGCGAGCCGACGCGGGCGATGCGGGCGATCGACTCGAACGGGTTGCGAATCAGCCAGCGGATCGGAAAGAACGGATAGCGCTGCGACCCGATGTCGACGATCGACGCCGGCGCCCCTTCGAGCACCACCGCCCCCTCGTCGACCTGCGACGCCAGCGTCACGGCGACGGCGGACCCGAGGGACCAGCCGTAGATGACGATGCGATCCGGTGCGACGTTCTTCTGCCGCCGCAGCAGTTCGTAGGCGTTGCGCGCGTCCTCCGCCAGCCCCGCTTCGGTCGGCTCGCCGCCGAGACCGCCATAGCCGCGATACTCGGGCGCCATCACGTTGAGGCCAAGCGCGCGCAGCCGCTCGTAATGGTGGATGTTCATCCGGCTCGCGATGGTGGCGCTGTTGCCGTGCAGGAAGATCACCCACGGCGCCGCCGGCGCGGCGCCGGTGCCCGGCATCAACCAGGCGCGCGCGCGGGACTGCTGCGCACCCTCGACCGGCGCGTCGATCTCCTCGTAGGGTTTCGCCGGCCGCAGATCGCCGAGCGCGTGGCGGTTCTCGAAGATCAGCGCCGTCTCGTTGGCGACGAGCCAGGCGATCGCGCCGCCGTACGCCGCGATCGCGATGAATGCCGCGCCGGCCAGCAGTCGTTTCATCGTGACCAAAGAATGGTACCATCCCCGGCCCTGGGGAGGATGGTCATGAAGAAAGAGACCCGGCTGCTCGCCGTGTGCGCGGCGGGCATGCTCGTCGTCACGGCGTTCGCCGGCCGGCCCGCGGCCAACGGCGGTCCGACCAAGCTGCTGCGCATGCCGACGGTCAGCGCGTCCCACATCGCGTTCGCGTACGCCAACAACATCTGGACGGTCGAACGGACCGGCGGGATGGCCCGCCGCCTCACCAGCTTCCAGGGGCAGACCACGAACCCGCACTTCTCGCCGGACGGACGGCTGATTGCCTTCAGCGGCGAGTACGCCGGCAACACCGACGTCTACGTCGTCGCCGCCGACGGCGGCGAACCGAAGCGGCTGACGTGGCATCCGGGTGCCGACAACGTTCAGGGCTGGATGCCGGACGGCAGGTCGATCGTGTTCGCGTCGGGACGCGCGACGGCGGCGCCGAGCGCCGCGCCGCGCTTCTGGACGGTGCCGGCGGAGGGCGGCGTCGAGGAGCCGATGGTGCTGCCGCGCGCCTACCAGGGAAAGATCTCGCCGTCCGGCACGCACGTCGCCTACCGGATGAACAACTCGTGGGACGAAGAGCGGCGCAATTACCGCGGCGGACAGAACCGTCCGGTCTGGATCGTGGATCTGAAGACCTACGATCTCGTGTCTCCGCCGTGGAGTGATTCGAACGACAAGGAGCCGGTCTGGGTCGGCGACGTCGTCTACTTCCTCTCCGATCGCGACGGCGTGTCGAACGTGTGGAGCTTCGACCCGAAAGCGAGGAAGCTCGCGCAGGTGACGAGGTTCACCGACTTCGACGTCAAGTCGATGGATGCCGGCGCCGGCACGATAGTCTTCGAGCAGGCCGGGGTGATCCACGAGCTCGACCCGAAGAGCGGCCGCGCCAGAGCCGTGACCATCACCGCCAACGGCGACTTTCCGTGGATGATGCCGCGCTGGGAAGACGTGACCGCCCGGATGTCGAACCTCGGCCTCTCGCCGACCGGCAAGCGCGTGGTTCTCGAAGCGCGCGGAGAGATCTTCACGGTGCCGGCGGAAAAGGGCGACGTTCGGAACCTTTCCAACTCCAGCGGCTCCGCGGATCGCGACCCGGCGTGGTCGCCCGACGGCAAGTACGTGTCGTACTTCAGCGACAAGTCCGGCGAGTACAAGCTGGTGATCGAAGCGCAGGACGGGCTGTCGCCGCCGCGCGAGATCGCGCTGGAGAATCCGACCCATTACTACACGCCGGCGTGGTCGCCCGATGCGAAGAAGATTCTCTACACCGACACCAACCTGAAGCTCTGGGTGCTCGACGTCGAGAGCGGCAAAGCGAAGGTCGTCGGCCGCGATCCCTGGATGGTGCCCCAGCGGACGATGAACCCGACGTGGAGCCCCGACTCGAAGTGGATCGCCTACGCCAGCCACCTGAATTCGCTCTACAAGGCGATCTTCATCAGCAACGCCGACACCGGCGAGGTCAGGCAGGTCACCGACGGCCTGGCCGATACGACGTGGCCCGTCTTCGACGCGAGCGGCAAATACCTGTGGTTTTTCGCCTCGACCGACTTCGGCATGCGCTCGCAGTGGCTCGACATGACGTCGTACGACCACACCACCACGTTCGGCCTGTATCTGGCGGTGCTGAAGAAGGGAGAGCCGAGCCCGCTGCTGCCCGAGAGCGACGAGGACTCCGGCATCACCTTCGCGCCGGGCCGCGGCGATGTGCCGCCGGGCCAGGGACAAGGGCGCGGCGGCCGCGGCTCGGGCCAGGGGCGAGGCGGCGCGCCGGCGGACACGCCGGCTGACACGGCACCCGACGCGCAGCCGCCGGCATCCACGACGCAGGCGGATCGCGCGCCGCGCGGACCGGTCACCGTGCAGATCGATTTCGACGGACTGCCGCGCCGCATCCTCGCCATTCCCGGCGTGCCGGCGCGCGAGTACTCGAAGCTCGAGGCCGGTGTGGCGGGGACGGTCTTCTACCTGCAGTCGACGGCCGGCGGCGACGACGAGGGGGCGAGCGGCAGCAGCATCGTGCGCTACCGCCTGAGCGACCGCCGTGCGGCGACGTTCGTGCCCAACGCGGCGGACTACGCGGTCAGCGCCGACGGCCGCAAGCTGCTGTATCGAACCGGCGGCGGCGGCGGCCGCGGCGGCGGGCGCGGCGCCCCCGGCGCGGGCGGCGGGACGACGGGGCTGTTCCTCGTCGATGCAGACCGCAATCCGCCGCAGGCCGGCGCGGGCCGCTTGAACGTGACGCTGCGGATGTACCTCGAGCCGAAAGAGGAGTTCCGGCAGATCTTCCACGAGGGCTGGCGCAACCAGCGCGACTATCTCTACGTCACCAACGCGCACGGCGCCGACTGGAAGAAGGCGAGGGAGATGTACGGCGCCTTCCTGCCGTTCGTGAACCATCGTGCCGATTTGAACTATCTCCTCGACAACATGGGCGCCGAGCTCGCCGTCGGGCATTCCTACGTCCGCGGCGGCGAGATGCCCGGCGTGCCGCCGTCGATCGGCGGCCTGCTCGGCGCCGACTTCACGATCGAGTCGGGACGCTACAAGATCACGCGCATCTACGATACCGAGAGCTGGAACCCGGATCTGCGCGCGCCGCTCGCAGCGCCGGGCGTCGACGTGAGCACCGGCGACTTCATCGTCGCCATCAACGGGATCGAGTTGAAGGCGCCCGACAACATCTATCGCCTGCTCGACGGCACGGCGAACCGCCAGACGGTGCTCGCGGTGAACAGCCGGCCGGCGCTCGAGGGGGCGCGGCAGGTCACGGTCATCCCGGTCGCGAACGAGCAGACACTGCGCACGCGTGCGTGGGTCGAGAGCAACCGGCGCCTGGTGGACAAGCTGTCCGACGGGCAGCTCGCCTACGTGCACCTGCCGAATACCGGTCAACCGGGCTACGCGAGCTTCAACCGCTACTACTTCGCGCAGCAGGACAAGAAGGGCGCGGTGATCGACGAGCGGTTCAACGGCGGCGGGTCGGCAGCCGACTACATCATCGACGGGCTGGCGCGCGACTTCGACGGCTACTTCAACAACGTCGCCGGCGATCGCGTTCCGTTCACCAGTCCGGCGGCCGGGATCTGGGGGCCGAAGGTGATGATCATCAACGAAATGGCCGGCTCGGGCGGCGATTTGATGCCGTACATGTTCAGCCGCCGCAAGATCGGGCCGCTGGTCGGCAAGCGGACCTGGGGCGGCCTGGTGCACACGGCCGACACCCCGCCGTTCATCGACGGCGGATCGATGATCGCGCCGCGCGGCGGCTTCTTCGATCGCAGCGGCAAGTGGGCGCTCGAGAACGAAGGGGTGCCGCCGGACATCGAGGTCGAGAACTGGCCGAAGGACGTGATCGCCGGCCGCGATCCGCAGCTCGAACGCGCCGTCGCGGAAGCGATGCGCCTGTTGAAGGAGAAGCCGGTGCAGCGGATGACGACGGAGCCGCCGCCGCCGACCCACGGCAGGCGCAAGGGCGGGGGGTAGCAGTGCGCGGTGCGCAGTGCGCGGTGCGCGGTGCGCGGTGCGCAGTGCGCAGTGCGAGTGCGCAGTGCGAGTGCGCGGTGCGAGTGCGCAGTGCTGACGTCTGAGTTCTGAGTGCTGCGCGCTTATTTCGCGTTGGCGCTCGCGGTGTCGGGAATCGCGTGGTCCGCGATCTTCGTTCGCTGGGCGGGCGTGCCGGGTCCGGTGTCGGCGTTCTATCGCGTGCTGACGGCCGGGCTCGTCCTGTTCGCGTGGCGGGCGCTGCGCGGGTCGACACGTCAGGTGAGCCGCCGCGCGCTCTGGTTCGCGGTGGCCGGCGGTGTGTTCTTCGCGCTCGACCTGGCGCTCTGGAACACCGCGGTCATGCGCTCGCAGGCGGCGGTCGCGGCGATCCTCGGCAACAACACGCCGATCTTCGTCGGCATCCTGACCTGGCTCGTCTTCCGCCGGCGTCCCGGGGCGGCGTTCTGGATCGGGCTGGCGCTGGCGCTCGGCGGATGTCTGCTCGTGCTCGGCGCCAGCCTGAACCCCGGGTCCGCGCGCGGCTCGCTCTCCGGCAATCTGCTCGCCATCGCGGCGAGTGCGTTCTTCGCGGCCTACATGGTGGTGACCGAACACGTGCGATCGTCCATGGATACGCTGACCTTCAACGCCGTCACCATCGCCGCCAGCGTCGCGTCGCTGCTCGCCGTCTGCATGGCGATGGGGATGCCGCTCAGCGGGTTCACGCCGCGCACGTGGACGGTGCTGGTCGCGCTCGGTCTGGTGTCGCAGTTGTTCGCCTACTTCGCGCTGGTCTACGCACTCGGCCATCTGCCCGCCACGATCACCTCGGTCGCGCTCCTGGCGCAGGTGCCCTGCACCGCGGCGCTCGCCTGGCTGCTGCTCGACGAACCATTGACGCCGGCGCAGATCACCGGCGGCGCGGTGGTGCTGGCGGGGATTTACGTGGTGAACCGCGGCGATGACCGCCGCTCGCTGAGCGATGGAGAGCATCCATGAGCCTTCGCGCGCTGATCCTCGGCGTCACCGTCGTCGCGGCCACGTCGGCTTCTGCCGTCGCGCGCCAGATCGCCTCGGAGTCGGGACGCCGGCCATCGGTTCTCGAGCAGCGCGAGGCCATCGACACGATCTTCGCTCCGTGGACGGCGAGCGGATCACCAGGGTGCGCAGTCGGCGTGTTCCGGAACGGCGCGATGGCGTTCGCGAACGGCTACGGACTGGCTTCGCTCGAGCACGGCGTGCCGATCACACCCGAATCGGTGTTCTACGCGGGATCGGTATCGAAGCAGTTCACCGCGTTCGCCGCGGCGCTGGCGATGAGCCGGGGGCAGCTGGCCTACGAGGACTCGATCCGGAAGTACCTGCCCGAGCTGCCGCCCTATGCCGACGCGATCCGCATCCGGCATCTCCTGCACCACACCGCCGGGCTGCGTGATTACAACACGCTGCTGGCGATCGCCGGCCGCCGCGACGAGGATGCGTGGGACAACCGCGCGGTGCTGCGGATCACGGCGCGGCAGCACGCGCTCAACTTCGAACCCGGCTCGGAGTACCTGTACTCCAATACCGGTTACACGCTGCTCGCGACCATCGTGGAGCGCGCCACCGGCACGCCGTTCGCGGCGTACGCCGATGAGCAGATCTTCAAGCCGCTCGGCATGACCAGCTCGCACTTCCATACCGACGCCCGCCGGCTCGTCACGCATCGCGCTCTCGGCTACGGCGGACGAAGCGGCGCCTGGACGATGGACACGCCGATCAACGAGCGCGCCGGCGCCGGCGGCCTGTACACCAGCATTCCGGATCTGCTGAAGTGGGACGAGAACTTCTACACGGCGAAGGTCGGCGGCCCGGCCGTGATCGCGCAGGTCCAGACCCGCGGCACGCTGAACGACGGCACGACGCTGCCCTATGCCTGGGGCCTGCAGATCGGCGAATGGAGCGCACGCGCGATCGTCGAGCATTCCGGCTCGCTCGGCGGGTATCGCGCCCACCTCTTCCGCGTGCCGGCGGCGCGGACATCCGTCGCGCTGCTCTGCAACACCGCGACCGCGTCGACCGCCTCGCTGGCGCGTCAAGTGGCCGCGCTCGTCCTCGACGGCAGAACGGAGGCGCCGCGCCTGCCGGCGGGCGCGGCGGGCAGCATCATCGGACGCGTCCCGGATGCGACCACGGCCGCCGCGAACCGCGCGTATGCGGGAACGTTCCACAGCGAGGAGCTCGATGCCACCTTCACCGTCACGGCGCGCGGCGACGAGTTGTGGATGCAGCGCGAAACGGATGTGGCGCCGTCGGTGCTGCGGTTGGAGGGGCCGACCGATCACTTCGGCTTCCGCAGCTATACGGTGAAGTTCGTGCGCGACTCGGCGCGGACCGTGACCGGCTTCACCATCGACGCCGGACGCGTCCGCGGCATCGTCTTCTCGAAGCGGTAGGCGGAGAGCCGGGCGCGTGCAGCCGCGTCAGAATCCCGCGGCTGACATGAGCGAGCCGACCAGGAGTTCGACGCCGAGGGCGATCGTCGCCACCGAGCCGCAGAAGATCAGAACGCGCAGCAGCGCGCCGCTGTGGCCGCCGCGCAGCGCCCGGCTGCCGTCGAGCGCCAGGCCGGCCGCCAGCTCGCGCACCGGCGGGACCACGAGCCAGTCGCGCAGGCGCGTCACGGTGAGGCCGGCTGCGATCGCGCCGCATTCCGCCGCCAGCCACAGCTCGCGCCGCGGGCCCGAGACCTGCCGGTGCGCCGCCTCTTCCAGCAGGTCGCCGACGATCGCCTCGCGCTCGCGCGGCGGCAGGCAGCGCACCAGGACGCGCAGCGCGCCCGAGACGTCGTCGTGGCTCATGCGCGGTCCAGCACCGATTCGTAGTCGCGCCACAGGTTGAGGAACATCTCGCGCGACTCGCGCAGCGCCTTGAGTCCGGAGGGCTTCAGCCTGAAGAAGCGCTTGGCGCGCCCGCCGCGCTCGGGCGTGCTGTCGCCGAGGCGCGAGCTCACCAGCCCCTTCTGCTCGAGCCGTTTGAGCGCGACGTAGACGGTGGCGCGGGAGACGTCGCGCCCGCTCTGCGCCGCGACTTCGTCGAGGATGGGAATGCCGTAGGCGTCGGCCCCGAGCCGCAGAATCGCCAGCAGCACGAGATGCTCCAGGTCGCCGAGATCGGTGCGCGCCATCGGTCCGGCGATCATGCCGCAACCATTCGCGGAGCGTCAACGTCTAATCGTTGCGTTTTTAAACTAATTGGTGATACGAAGCCCTATGCAGACGCTGACGTCCGACCTCCGCTACGCGCTGCGCACGCTGGCCAAGAGCCCGGCCTACGCCGCGGTCACGATCCTCACCCTCGCGCTCGGCATCGGCGCCAACACCGCCATCTTCAGCGTCGTCAACGGCGTGATGCTGAAGCCGCTGCCGTACCCGCAGCCCGAGCGGCTGATGTTCATCACCAGCACGTTTCCGGCCCTCGGCTTCGATCGCTTCTGGGTGTCGCTGCCCGAATGGGCCGAGTTCAAGGAGCGGAACCGCTCGTTCAGCGGCGTCGGCGCCTACCGGGAAGGCGCGGTGAATCTCGGCTCCCCCGAGCGGCCGCGGCGCGTGAACTCGGTCGTGGTCACGCCCGAGCTGCTCGACGTGCTCGGCGTGCCGCCGCTCCGCGGGCGGCTGTTCAAGCAGGACGACTCGCCGGTCGGCGCCGAAGACGTCGGCATTCTCGCCTACGGCACCTGGCAGAGCGACTTCGGCGGCGACGAAACGGTGCTCGGCCGCGTGATCCAGATCGACGGCACGCCGACGCGGATCGTGGGCATCATGCCGCCCGGCTTCGACATCCACGACCAGCGCGTCGAAGTGTTCCTGCCGCTGACGATCGACCCGTCGACCTTTCCCAATCGCCGCGGCGGCCACTTCCTCTATCTGATCGGCCGCCTGAAGGACGGCGTGACCCAGGGGCAGGCGGAGGCGGATCTCAAGACGATGATCGAGCAGTGGCGGCAATTGAGCGGCAACCGCCACGCGCCGAGCGCGCTCCCCAACCAGACGCACCTCCTGCAGATGCAGCCGATGAAGTCCGACATGGTCGGCGGCATCGGCGCGGCGCTGTGGGTGCTGCAGGGGGCGGTGGGCTTCGTGCTGCTGATCGCGTGCGCCAATCTGGCGAATCTCATCCTCGCCCGCGCCGAGTCGCGTCAGAAGGAGTTCGCCATCCGCTCCGCGCTCGGCGCCGGCCGCTGGCGCCTCCTCCGCCAGTTCCTGACCGAAGGCGTGCTGCTCGCGCTGATCGGCGGCGCCCTTGGCGCGGCCCTCGGGTTCGGCGGCCTGCGCGCCATGCTCGCCGCCAATCCCGACAGCATCCCCCGCGCCCTCGAGATCGCGCTCGACTGGAAGGTGCTGCTGTTCACGCTCGGGATCTCGATCCTGACCGGCTTGATCTTCGGGATGGCGCCGCTGCTCCATCTGCGTGAGGACGTCGTCACGATCTCGCTCAAGGAAGGCGGCCAGCGAACGACCGCCGGCACCGCCCGTGCGCGCCTGCGCAGCGGACTCGTCATGGCCGAAGTCGCCCTCGCCGTGGTGCTCGTCGTCGGCGCCGGGCTCCTGCTGCGCAGCTTTCAGAAGCTGATGACGGTGGACGCCGGTTTCAACCGCGACCGCCTGGTGACGTTCGGCCTGGTGCTGCCCGCGGCGGCATACCAGCGCGCCGACCAGCGCGTCGCGTTCTTCGACCGCCTCGGCGCGCGCCTCAAGCAAGTGGCGGGCGTCAGCGGGGTCGCGCGCATGAGCGGCCTTCCACCGAACCGGCCCGTCAACGCGAACGATACCGACTTCGAGGGCTACACGCCCACCGGCCCGGATCAACCGGCGGAGAACGTCGATTACTACCAGACCGTCAACGTCGACTACCTCCAGACGATGGGGATCCCGATCGTCAAGGGGCGGGGCTTCGAGCCGGCGGACGTCAATGGCGCGGCGGTGGCCGTGGTGAACGAGACGCTCGAGAAGACGTTCTTCACATTCCGCAAGCTCGAAGCCGTGGGGCAGCGGATCAACGTCTTCACCGGACCCGGCGCCAGCACGCCGTTCACGATCGTCGGCGTCGTCCGCGACGTGAAGCAGGGCGGGATGGGGAAGAAGACCGGCACCGAGCTCTACTTCCTCAACGAGCAGTCGCCGCGCCTGTTGAACACCGCCGCCACCAGCATGAACTTCGTCGTGCGCTCGTCGCTGCCCGAGCAGACGATCGCGCAGGAGATTCAGCGCGCCGTCCGCGAGCAGGATGCGACGCTGCCCGTCGTCCGGTTCCGGACGATGGAACAGGTGTTCGCCGATTCGGCGGCGCGCCCGCGATTCCTCGCGACGCTGCTCGGGATCTTCGCCGCGCTCGCGCTCGTCCTCGCCGCCATCGGCACCTACGGCATCCTCTCGTATTCGGTGAGCGAGCGGACGAAGGAGATCGGGATCCACATGGCGCTCGGCGCCACCCGCGGCAGCGTCCTGGGCATGATCCTCGGGCAGGGAATGCGCCTCACCATCGTCGGACTGGTGGCCGGGCTGATCGCGTCGTTCGGCTTGACGCGGCTGCTGCAGGCGCAGTTGTTCAACGTGCGCCCGACCGATCCGCTGACGCTGAGCGCGGTCACCGCATTCATCGCCATGGTCGCGTTCGTCGCCTGCTACGTGCCCGCCCAGCGCGCCACCCGCGTCGATCCGATGGTGACGCTGCGGGATTCGTGACTCGAGGGGCGCCGCCCCTCGCCACGCCGCCGGGGACGCTTCGTGGGCCCCGGCCGGAGCGCATATAATCCCGCCACCGAGAGTTCTCCGGGGAGGGAAGCAGGGGATGACGCCACGAACGAACGCGATGGTGTGGCGGCTGGTGGTGCCGGTCGCACTGGCGGTGCTGCCGCTGTCGCTGGCCGCGCAGAGCGGCGCGCAGCGGACACCGGACGACATTCTGAAGGCGCAAGGCTACCAGACGCCGCCGGGCGAACTGGCGGATGCCGTCACCGCGAAGCGCTATCTCAACGTGTCGCTGACCTCGCCGAGCCCCGACAAGAAATGGTTCGTCGACGAGATCGGCGACGGTCCCGTCCTGATGAAGACCTTCGCGAAGCCGTTTCACGAGCTCGGCGGCCTGTTCGTCGACCACAAGGCGAACCGCTCGCGGACGTTGACGATTCGCAACAACGTCGGCATCCAGCTGATCTCCGCCGCCGACGGCACCAGGAAGCCGATCCAGGTCCCCGCCGGGGCGCGCGTGTCGAACGCCACGTGGTCGCCGGACAGCAAGAGCGTGGCGTTCTTCGTCCACGGCGAGGACGCGACGCACATCTGGGTCGCCGACGCTGCGACCGGCGCGGCGCGGCAGGCGACGAAGACGCCCGTGCTCGCGACGCTCGTCACCACCTTCGAGTTCACGCAGGACGGCAGGCAGATCGGCACCGTGCTCGTGCCGGACGCGCGCGCGGCGATGCCGCAGATGCCTGCGGCGCCGCCCGGACCGACCGTCAAGCTGGCGATGGAGTCCGACAAGAACCGGCTGCGCACGTTCCCCAGCCTGATGTCGACGCCGTACGAAGAGCAGCTCCTCGAGTGGCACGCGACCGGGCAGCTGGCGCTCGTCGACGTGGCCAAGGGCAGCGTCAGGAAGATCGGCGCGCCGGCGATGATCCGCGCCATCGACCTCGCGCCGGACGGCAGGTACGCGCGCGTCACCCGCATGCTGCGGCCGTTCTCATACGACGTACCGGTCGCGAACTTCGGCCAGATCGAAGAGATCTGGGACGACTCGGGCAAGGTGCTCGCGAAGGTGAGCGATCGTCCGATCAATCTCGGGGTGCAGGACGACGCGCCCAACCCGGATCCGCAGGCGCCGCCGCAGGGCGGAGGCGGCGGCCGCGGCGGGCAGCAGACCGGGAAGCGCGAAGTCGCCTGGCGGACCGACGGCCAGGGGCTCACGTTCGTCGAGCAGGAGCCCGCCGCCGCACGGTCGCCGGCCGGGCAGGCAAACCGCGGCGGCGCGCCCGCTCCCGCGGACGATCAGCCGCCCGCAGGCGGACGCCGCGGCGCCGGCGGCGGCGATCAGGCGCCGCCGCGCAAGGACCGCGTCTACCAGTGGCTGCCGCCGTTCGACGCCGCGAGCCAGAAGGTCGTCTACGAGAACCCGACGCGCATCAGCGGCCACCGCTACTCGCCGGACATGCAGATCCTCTTCTTCAGCGAGCGTGCCGGCCAGAACGCCCTCGAGAGCGCCGTCTACCTGAACGACACGACGAAGAAGTACACGCTGGCGCGCTACCGCGCGGACGACGTCTACGCCAATCCCGGCACCCTGGTGTCGACGCGCGGCACGGGCGGCGGCGGCGGACGCGCCGGCGGCGCCGGCGGACGCGGCGGCGGTGGCGGCACCGGCCCCGTGCAGCTCTCGGCCGACGGCACCAGCGTGTTCTTCATGGGCACGGCCTACGACCGCAACCCGAACGAGGTCGCGCCGAAGGCGTTCGTCGACAGGATTTCGATCAGGACCGGTGAGAAGGAGCGCATCTTCGAGGGGGAGAACAACGGCATCGCCGAACGCGTCGCCGTCGTCATCGATCCGGACGCCAGGAAATTCGTGCTGTCGCGCGAGAGCCCGAAGGAGGTCCCGCAGAACCATCTGCTCGACGGCGGCCGCCGCGTCCAGCTCACGAAGAACGTCGATCCGCACGAGGATCTCACCATGGCGAAGGTGGAGAAGTTCGTCGCCGAGCGCGCCGACGGCTTCAGGTTCCGCGTCAAGGTGACGCTGCCGCCCGACTACCGCGCCGGCACGCGGCTGCCGGCGCTGTTCTGGTTCTATCCGCGGGAGTACTCGAGCCAGGAGGAGTACGACCGCCCGGATCGCACCTCGAACAAGAACGACTTCACGGCCTTCAACCAGCGCTCGATGGAGTACTTCGTGCGCCTCGGCTACGCCGTGGTGTCGAACGACGCGCCGATCATCGGCCCGCAGGGGCAGATGAACAACAACTACATCAACGATCTGCGCAACAATCTCGCCGCGACGATCGACGAGCTGGATCGGCGGCAGATCATCGACCGCCAGCGGCTCGCGATCGGCGGCCACAGCTACGGCGCGTTCTCGACCGTCAACGCCATGGTGCACACGCCGTTCTTCAAGGCCGGCATCGCCGGCGACGGCGCCTACAACCGCACGCTCACCCCCATCGGGTTCCAGACCGAACGCCGCGACCTGTGGGAAGCGCCGAACGTCTACCTCGGCATGTCGCCGTTCCTCTACGCGAACAACCTGACCGGCGCGCTGCTGATGTATCACGGGCTCGCCGACCAGAACGTCGGCACCGACCCGACCAATTCGATCCGGCTGTATCACGCGCTGAACGGGCTCGGCAAACCGACCGCGCTCTATCTCTATCCGCTCGAGGACCATGGCCCGGCGACCCGGGAGACGCTGCTCGATCTGTGGGCGCGCTGGGGGGCGTGGCTCGACAAGTACGTGAAGAACCCGCAGAAGGCGGATCCGAGGAAGACCACGACCAACGAGCAGCCGTCGGTGGTCCGTTAGCCGGGCGCCCGGCGTCGCGGTCTCACTGCTCGCGCAGCGCGTGCATCGGATCGACCTGTGACGCGCGGTGCGCCGGGATCAGGCCGGCCATCAGCGCCACGGCAGCGAGCGAGACGCCGGACAGCACGAGGACGAGCGGATCCGTTCCCTGCATCTCGAAGAGGAGCGATCCCGCCTGTCTGCCGAGCGCCACCGCTCCGGCGAGTCCGACGGCGCCGCCGATCAGCGTCATCCAGGCCACCTGCCGCAGCACCATGCCGCGGACGCGCCCCGGCGCGGCGCCGAGCGCCATGCGCAGCCCGATCTCGCGGGTCCGCTGCGCGACCGTGTAGGCGAGCACGCCGTACAGACCGACCGCCGCCAGCAGCGTCGCCAGGCCCGCGAACAGCGACGAGAGCGTTGTCATCATGCGATCGAGAAAGGTGTTGTCCCGCACCTGCCGCGTCAGCGTCTTCAGATTCTCGATCGGCAGATTGGGGTCGAGCTGCTTGACCGTTGCGGTGATCGTGGATGCCGACTGCGCCGGATCGCCGGCAGTGCGCACGTAGAAGGAGACGGAGGCGAGATCGGCGTCCTGCCGGTAGGGACGGAAGAAGAGCGGCGGCACCGGCCGCTTCACTTCGCTGTACTTCGCGTTCTGCGCCACCCCGACGATGACCGTATCGAGCTTGCTGCGGTAGCCGCTGCCCGATCCGATCAGCTTGCCGACGGCGTCGCGTCCGAGGTTGAACTTCTTGACGAACTCTTCGTTCACCACGGCGACGTTCTGCGCGCCTTCGACGTCCGCCGCGGTGAATTCGCGCCCCGACATCAGCGGCACCCCCATCACCGAGAAGTAGCCGGGACTGACCTCGTTGTAGCGCGAGTTGGAATCGGTGTCGGGTCCCGCCTGGAAGCCCTGCACGGCGACGTCGCTGCCCCAGCTGCTGCCGCCGAGCGCCGGCACCATCGAGACCGCGACGCCGGTGACGCCGGGCGCGCCGCGCAGCTGTTCCTCGAGCCGCTCGTAGAGCGACCGGGTGCGCGGCCCGGTGTAGCCGCTGCGCTGCGGCGACAGCCGGAAGGTGATCACGTTGTCCACCTTGATGCCGAGGTCGACGCGGCTCACCTTCAACAGACTCTTGATGAACAGGCCGGAGGCGGCGAGCAGCAGCATCGACAGCGCGATCTGCGTGGTCGCCAGCACCAGCCGGAAGCGCGCGGCCCCCTTCGCCCCGGACGGCTGTCCGGCCTGCGCCTTCAGCGTCGACACCAGATCCGGCCGCGTGCTGTGCAGCGCCGGGAACAGGCCGAACAGGACGCCGGTGCCGATCGTCACCACCGCGGCGAAGAGCAGCGCGCGCGGACTCAGCGAAAACGCCATCGTCTGCGCCGCTTCCGCCGGCATCAGCGACAGGATCAGGGCGAGCGTCCCCTTGGCGACCGCGAGTCCGGCCACCCCGCCGAGAACGGCGAGCAGCAGCGATTCGGTGAGGAGCTGGCCCATCAGGCGCGACCGGCTGGCGCCGATCGACAGCCGCACCGCCATCTCGGTGGCGCGCGCCGCCGATCGCGCCAGCAGGAGGTTGGCGATGTTGGCGCAGGCGATCAGGAGCACGAAGCCGGTGACGCCGAGCAGCATGTAGAGCGGCCGCGTCGCCACGCCGCGCGCCGAGCTCTGCCCGAGGCCGCCGGGCTCGAGCAGGACCGGCTTGACCTTGAAGCGCGCCATCGTGGCGTCGCTCATCCCGCGCTGCAGCGGCACCTCGACGTCGTTGATGATGGCGCGGTATTGCGCGTTCAACGCCTCCCGCGCGGCCTCGATCGTCACGCCGGGACGCAGACGCGCGAACAGATAGAACGAGTAGCTCTGACGGTTGGCCCATTGCCGCCAGCCGCGATTCATCCCGCCGCGGAGCGTGATCGGCACGAACACGCTGGGCCGCGAGCCGAGCGTCGTCCCCTCGAAGCCGCGGGCGGCGACGCCGACGATGGTGAGCGTCTGGCCGTTGACGATGAGGGTGCGGTTCAGGATGCCCGGATCCGCGCCGAACCTCGACGACCAGAAGCCGTAGCTGAGGACCGCGACCGGCGCCTCGCCGACGAGGCGATCGTCGTTCGAATCGAACAGGCGCCCGAGCGCCGGCTGCACCTGCAGAACCTGGAAATAGTTGCCCGACACCATCAGCCCTTCGGCATTCATCGTCTGCCCGTCGAAGGCGAGGCTGGCGCCGAAGAGGAGGTGCGCGGCGATGCCGGTGAAGGAGGTCTGCACCTTCTGGAGATCGCGGAACATCGCGTAGCTGAACACGACGTCGCAGTCTCCGGCCTGGCCGCACGACTGCGAGCCGGGCTTCGGGCCGGGCGCGGACAGGTTGACCAGCTCGCCCGGCTGCGGCACGGGAAGCGCCTCGAGCAGCATCTGGTTGAAGGTCGAGAAGATCGCGGCGTTCGCCCCGATGCCGAGCGCCAGCGAGACAATCGCGACAATCGTCACGAACGGCGTCTTGAACAGGGTGCGGAACGCGTACTTGAGGCTGCGCATGGGGAGTTGGACGGAAGGCGGGACGGAGAAGTTTACGCGATAATATGCCCCCCGGTATCGTCATGCCCACGGATCCGCGCGTCGACGCATACATCGCGAAGGCTCGGCCTTTTGCGCAGCCCATCCTCCGGCGCATCCGCGCCGCCGTTCACGCCGGCTGCCCGGGCGTGGCCGAGACGATCAAGTGGAGCGTGCCGGCGTTCGACTACAAGGGGCCCCTCGCCGGCATGGCGGCGTTCAAGGCGCATTGCGTCTTCGGGTTCTGGAAAGGCGCGCTGATGAAGAGCGTGCCGGAGGGGAAGGAAGGCCAGGCGAAGGGGCGGTTCGGGCGGTTCGAGTCCGTCGCCGATCTGCCCGGCGAGACGGCCCTGGTGCGGATGGTGAAGGAGGCCGCGGCGCTGGCCGACGCCGGCGTGAAGGCGCCGCGGCAGACCAGGGCGCCGAAGCCGCCGCCGAGAGCGCCGGCCTACGTGCTCGCCGCGATCAGGAAGAACAAGCAGGCGCTGCGGCACTATCAGGCGTTCAGTCCGTCGTGCAGGCGCGAATACATCGAGTGGATCACCGAGGCGAAGACCGGCGAGACGCGCGCCCGGCGGCTGGCCACCGCGGTGGAATGGATGTCGGAAGGGAAGAGCCGGAACTGGAAATACACCGCCGGCGCGAGGAGAAGATGATGCGAACCATCGTGAGTACGGCGATCGCCTGCGCGATCGCGGCGGCGATTCCCGCCGCGCAATCGGCCAACCCGATCAGCGACGGCATTCGAAGCCAGTGGAACGGCGCCAAGCGCAACCTGCAGCAGTCCTCGGAGATGATGCCGGAGAGCGGCTACGACTACCGTCCGGTGGACGGCGTCCGCAATTTCGGCGAGATCCTGGCGCACCTCGCCGGCGCCAACTACGTGTTCTGCGCCGCCGCCAAAGGGGAGAAGACGCCGTTCGCCGAAGACCATTTCGAGAAGGCGGCGAAGACGCGCGCGGCGATCATCAAGGCCACGTCCGAGTCGATCGCCTACTGTGACGCCGCGTTCTCGGCGCTGACCGACGCGAGCGCCGGGCAGATGGTGCAGCAGCCGTTCGGCGAAGGCCAGGCGCCGCGCGCCGGCGTCCTGGTCGCCGAGCTCGGCCACGTCAACGAGCACTACGGCAACCTCGTGACCTATTTCCGCATCAACGGCATCGTCCCGCCGTCGTCGCGCCGCTGACGTGCGCGCCACCGCCCCGCTCGCCGCTCGTGTCGCCGTTCTGTTCGCCCTGCTGGCGTCCGCCGCGATGCCGCAGGCGCGGCAGGCGGGATCCGAAGCACCGGAATACGGGCCCGCGAAAGGCACGCTGGTCATCGTCGGCGGCGGAAACCTGAACGGCTCGGGCATCAGCGAGAAGTTCATCGAGCTGGCCGGCGGACCGGACAAGACGTTCGTCATCGTCCCGACCGCCGGCGGCAACCGCAACGGCCAGGGGGAGCCGATCGCCTACGACGAGCAGCGGATCATCGCGCCGTGGGTCCGGCTCGGGCTGAAGCACGTGCGGATGCTGCACACCCACGATCCCAGGGTCGCCGACACGGAGGCGTTCGCCGCGGCGCTGCGCGACGCCGACGCGGTCTGGTTCAACGGCGGGCGCCAGTGGAACATCGTCGACTCGTACGCGAACACCCTGACGTATCGGGAGTTTCACAAGCTGCTCGAGCGCGGCGGCGTGATCGGCGGCAGCTCGGCGGGCGCCACGATCCAGGGCGAGTATCTCGTCCGCGGCGACACCTCGGGGCCGGACGTGATGATGACGGCGGAGCCGGGGCATCAATCGGCGTTCAAGTTCCTGCGCAACACCGCCATCGATCAGCACATCAACACGCGGAACCGCTGGGACCATCTGATCCCCGTGATTCAGAAGTTCCCCCGGCTGCTCGGCATCGGCCTGTCGGAAGCCACCGCGATTGTCGTCACTCAGGATCGCTTCGAGGTGATCGGCGCCTGGAAAGTCGCCGTGCACGACAACACGCGGCTGTATCAGCCGTGGGAGAAGCCGTACTTCGTGCTCTCGGCCGGCGACGTCTACAACATGAAGACCCGCCGCGTCGAGAAATACGGGATCGGCGCCCGTCCCGCGCAACGGGGCGGCGGCTCCGGCGGACCCGTCGAGCGCGGCAGTCGCTGAGACGGCACGGCTCGAGCTCCGGCGCAAAGACCACAAAGGTCACCGAAGGAATCCCGTCATCGCCGTGATCTTCGGCCGGAGCGTGGACCGTCGGGCCGTTTCCGCAGGTAGCGAAAGGGACAGTATGAAGAGCATGCTGGTTGCCGCTGTCGTCGCGCTCACGCTCCAGGCCGCGGGTCCGATCGCGCCTGACCCGTACTTCGGGATCAAGATCGGCGCCGACGGCGAGCTGGCGCGGTATCCGAAGATCGTCGAGTACCTCCAGCACCTGGCGAAGACGACCAATCGCGTCAGGTTCGAGGAGATCGGCAAGACGACGATGGGTAATCCGTACGTGCTGGCGACGATCAGCGCGCCGGAGAACCTGGCGAAGCTGAACCGGCTGGTCGAGATCAACCGGCGGCTCGCCGATCCGCGCGGGCTCAGCGGGGCCGAGGCGCGGAAGCTGGCGCAGGAAGGGCGGGCGTTCTACTTCGTCTACGGCACGATCCACTCGACCGAAGTGGGCAACACGCAGTCGCTGATCGAGATCGCGCACCGGCTGGCGACCGACAACGGCGCCGACGTGCGCCAGATTCTCGACAACGTCGTCGTCCTGCTCGTGCCGTCTCAGAATCCCGACGGCCAGTATCTCGTGGTGGATCACTGGTACAAGACCCGCGGCACGCCGTTCAACCGGACGTATCCGGACCTGTACCACAAGTATGTCGGGCACGACGACAACCGCGACTGGTTCATGTTCACGCAGAAAGAGACGCGCCTGGCGGTGCAGATCCAGAACCGCTACAAGCCGATCATCACCCACGACATGCACCAGATGGGATCGGGCGGCGCGCGAATCTTCGTGCCGCCGTTCGACGATCCCTACGATCCCAACGTGCACGCGATCCTGCGCGCCGGGATCAGCACCGTGGGGCAGGCGATGGCGTCCGCGCTGGTCTCGGAAGGCAAGGGGGGCGTCGAGTGGCTGTCGCGCTACGACCTGTGGGCGCCGGCGCGGCAGTACATGGTCTACCACGGCCAGCCGCGCATCCTCACCGAGATCGCCAGCGTCAATCTCGCCGATCCGCTCGTCAACCAGAACGGCGCGCCGATGGGGCCGCAGGAGACGCGCTGGAACTTCCCGCTTCCCTACCGCCGCAGCGACTGGCGGCTGCGCGACATCGTCGACTACGGCAACACCGTCGCGTTCGCCGGCATGGCGCACGTGGCGAAGTACCGCACGACGTGGCTCGAGAACTTCTACAAGGTGCACGCCGACTGGGTGAACCGGACGGAGGCACCCTACGCCTTCGTCGTGCCCGCCGCCCAGCGCGATCCGTTCGAGACGTTCGAGCTGCTCGACATCCTCCGCATCGCCGAGGTGGAGATCCACCAGGCGCAGGCCCCGTTCAAGGCAGGCGGAAAGGACTACGGCGCCGGCTCATGGGTGATCAGGACCGCGCAGCCGTACGGCGCGTTCGCGAAGACGATGCTGGAGCGGCAGAAGTATCCGGATTTGCGTCTCTACCCGGGCGGTCCGCCCAAGCCGCCGTACGACGTGACCGGACACACGCTCGGCATGCTGATGGGCGTCGACGTCGATCAGATCGATCAGCCATTCGACGCCGCATTGGAGCCGGTGAAGGCGCCGCGCCCGGTCGTGACGCCGCTGCCGGCGCAGGCCCGGAGCGCCTACATCATGCCGCCGGCGCAGAACGCCGCGTTCATGGCTGTCGCGCGGCTGCAGGCAGCGAACGTTCCGGTGTTCCGGGTGGCGGGCGGCACGACCGTCACGCCCGGGACGTGGGTGGTGCCGGTTGCTGCCGAGTCGACCAGAATCCTCACCGGGCTGGCGCAGGATACCGGCTTGATCGTCGAGGGCGCGGATCGGATGGGCGGCGAGTTGTACCGGTTGAAGCCGCACACCCGCATCGGCCTGTGGCGCGGCGCCAACAACATGCCGGCGGGTTGGCTGAAGTGGCTGTTCGAGCAGTACGGCTTCAACCACAAGGCGATTGCCGCGCAGGACTTCGAGCAGGATCTGGCCTCGCAGTACGACGCGATCGTGCTGCCTGACGGAACGAGCCGCGCGACGATCGTCAGCGGCCTGAATGCCGAGCGCAACGGCAAGGAATGGGCGTGGGCCTACGGCGTCGGCGACGCAGGCTGGAAGAAGCTCGGCGACTGGGTCCGCGGCGGCGGGACGCTCGTCGCGATCGGGTCCGCGGTCGAGACCGCGCGGGCGCTGCTCGATCTGCCGATCGAAGCGGCGTTGCCCGACGCCCGTCAGCGCCGCGGCCAGGCAAACGCGCCGCTGGCCTTCTTCTGTCCCGGATCGCTGCTGCAGAACGAGTTCAACGTCGCCCATCCGGTTGCGTTCGGCATGCCGGACGCGTGGCCGGTCTTCTTCGAAGGGGATCAGGCCTACCGGCTGAAGCCGGGGTTCGCCATCCAGAGCGAAGTCGTCTCACGGTATCCGGCGAAGGGACCGATCCTGCAGAGCGGATGGCTCCTCGGCGAAGAGTTCCTCCGCGATCAGGCGAACGCCGTCGCCTTCCGCGTCGGCAGCGGCTACGTCGTCACGCTCGGCAGCCAGATCGATTTCCGCACCCAGCCGCGCGGGACGTTCAAGCTCCTGTTCAACGCGATCTTCCACGGTCCGTCGCAGCGCGTGCCCGCGTCTGCGTTCGGCACGCGGTAGCCTCAGGGGCTTCACTCCCACATCCCCGGCTGCGATCAGTCCTGAGATCCTCCGCGTCCGGCGCTCTGGAGCTGGTATTCCTTCGGCGGATCCATGTGGAGCAGGTGCGTGACGAAATAGTCCCAGCGGCGGCGCGTCATGTAGTTCGACGCGTCGCCGAAGCCGTGCCGCGCCTGCGGGAACATGATCAGATCGAAGTCCTTGTTCGCCTTCACCAGCGCGTCCACGACCAGCAGCGTGTTGTAGGGCGGCACGTTGTTGTCCATCATGCCGTGGGCGAGCAGCAGCTTGCCCTTCAGGTTCTTCGCGTGCGTCTGGTTGGCCTGGTCCTCGTAGGCCGCCTTCGATGCGTCGGTGAGCAGCGGCATCCACTTCTCCGCCCAGTCGTCCTCGTAGGCGCGGTTGTCGTGATTGCCGGACTCGGCGATGCCGACCTTGAAGAAGTCGGGGTGGCGGAACATCGCCGCCGCCGCCGCATAGCCGCCGCCGGAGTGCCCCCAGATGCCGGCGCGATCGAGATCGATGTACGGATACTTCTCGGCCAGCTGCTTCATGCCGGCGATCTGGTCGGGCAGCGTGTTGTCTCCCATGTTGCCGTAATAGGCCTCGTGGAATTTCTTCGATCGCCACGGCGTTCCCATGCCGTCGATCTCGACGACGACGAACCCGAGCTCGGCGAGGGCGTGGTTGTCGCTGCGCGCCGGATTGAAACTGCGGCCGCCGACGCTGCCGGTCTGCGGCCCGGGATAGATGTGATTGACGATCGGATACTTCTTCGCGGGATCCAGATTCGCCGGCGTGTACATCAACCCGTACAAATCGGTGCGGCCGTCGCGCGCCTTGACGGTGATCGGCGTGGGCGGCTTCCATCCGGCGGCGGTGAGCCTGGAGATGTCCGCGGTCTCCAGCTCGGCGATCAGCTTGCCGGTGACCGCATCGCGCAGCACGGCGACCGGCGGCACGTCGGGGCGCGAGTAGCTGTCGGTGAAGTACTTCCCGGACGGTGACAGCGAAACGTCGTGCGTCGCGTCTTCCGGCGTGAGCAGCTGCAGGTTCGTGCCGTCGAAACCGACGCGATAGAGGTGCACGAAGTAGGGGTCGCGCCCCTGCTCGCGTCCGACGGCGAGGAAATGAATGGTGCGGCTCTTTTCGTCGACCCTGAGCACCTGCGTGACGTTTCCTTCGCCGGTCGTGATCGCGTTCTTCAACCGGCCGCGCATGTCGTGCAGGTACAGCTGGCCCCAGTTCGTCTTCTCGGAGAACCAGATGATCTCGTTGGACGCCGGGAGGTAGCGCCAGTTCACCGCGCCGTTGCCGGACTCGAAGAAGGTGGGCACCTCCTCGGCGAGGATGTCGCTGACTTCGCCGCTGGCGACGTCCGCTTCGCGCAGCTGCTCCTGCCGATGATCGCGAGACGTCGAGACGAACGCCAGTTTCCGCGAGTCGGGGCTCCAGTAGACGTCGGCCCAGTCGCCGCCGCGGCAGGCGATGTTGTCGCACAGCGTCGAGCGGTGCTGATCGGGGCCCTTCTTCAACCGCGTGATCCTGCCGGTGTCGACGTCGATGACGACCCGGTGGATCAAGGCGACGTGCTCGTCGCCGGGCAGCGGATACTTCCACGCCTCGAGCCGCGGATGGCCGGCCTCGGTGCTGACGAGATACATCTCGCCGACCTTGCGCTGGTCCTGCTGAAAGGTCGCAATCTTCCTCGAGTCGGGGGACCACAGCAGGATCGCGCGGTCGCTCTTCGCCCACCCGGCGTTGTCGGTCGCGTAGCCGAAGTCCTTGACGCCGTCGGTGGTGAGCGGCGTTTCTCTGCCGGTGGCGACGTCGCGCACCCACAGGTTCCAGTCCCGGATGAACGCGGTGCGCTTCCCGTCGGGCGACGGCACGTCGGTGCGCGCGGCGCCGCGTCCGCCGCCCTGACCGCCGCGGCCGCCCTGACCGCCGCGGCCGCCGGCGCCGGCCGCGCAGGCCGGAAGGTCGCACACCGTCTTCGTGCCGGTCACCGGATCGACCAGGGTGGCGACGCTTCCGGTGGCCGTCGTGACGCGGTACCACACGCGATCGTCGGGCAACCAGTTGCCGCGCACGCCCGACCGGTAGACCAGCGGGGTGACGTTGTAGCCCATGAACTTCTCGGCGCGGGCGTAGTCGGCGTTGGTCATCGCCGCACGCTGCGCCGTCACCGGCAGCACGGCGCACACCGACAGCACGGCCGCTGCACAGATGAATGCAACCCTTCTCATCCGGGATCCTCCGGGTCCGAGTATTGATCAACAGCGGCGATGGCTGAGACGGCCCACGGCCGTCGCTCCGGCGGCGCGAGCCGTTGGCTGTATTCGGCGAGCCGGCTCTGGGCCTATACTCGGGGCTCACCAGGAGCTCGCCGATGTTACGAGTCAGAATCTGTGTCGCGGCGCTGCTGCTCTCGGCCGCGGCGGCGGCACCGTCCCGGACGC